>DATANT010000464.1:0-15229 GCA_036266115.1 Gemmatimonadaceae bacterium
GCCGACGCCCGGCTCATGCCTCTTGGGACGGTCACCGACGCCGCGGGGTCACTCGATGCCGGGCGCGAGATCGTCGTCTATTGCCACCACGGCGTGCGCAGCCAGCGGGCGGTGGAGCTGCTGCGCGCGCGCGGGTTCCGCCGCGTCCGCAACCTGGCCGGCGGCATCGACCGGTGGAGCCGCGACGTGGACCCCGCCATACCGCGCTACTGAACGCTCGTCTTCCATACATCCTCGACGCGCATCCCGTGACGTCTCACCTCACTCCCCGCCTGCTTCGCGCCCTCGGTGTGCTCGGCGCCCTCACCGCCGTGGGCGCGGGGCTCCGGTGGGAGCTGCGCCGCCGGCAGCGGCGGCGGGCGGAGGAGCGTCGGCGCCCCGGCCCGGACGGCATCGTTCCCGGCGCGCACCCGTTGTACCTGCCCGCTGCCGGGCCGCGCGCCGCGCTGCTGCTGCACGGCTTCGGCGACACCCCGCAGGCGCTCGGCTACCTTGCCGGCCATCTGCACCAGCACGGTTGGGCCGTGCACGTGCCGCTGCTGCCCGGCCATGGCCGCACCTTCGCGGAGTTCGCCGCCTCCGGCTGCGACCAGTGGCTGGACTGCGCGCGCGAGGAGTTGGCCGCGTTGCGCGCCGAGCACGACGAGGTGGCCATCGTGGGCCTCTCCATGGGCGGTGCGCTGGCCACCGTGCTCGCCGCCGAGCAGGACGCGACCGGCCCCGGTGGCATCTGCGCGCTCGCCCTCATCGCGCCCTACCTCAGCATGGCGCCGGGGCTCCGCGGAATGGCCCGCGTCCACCGCCTGTGGTCCCCGGTGGCACCGGTGCTCGGCGCGCGTGGCGAGCGGTCCATCCTGGACTCGGCGGAGCGCGAGCGCAATCTGGCCTACGGCGCCGTGTCCGGCGCGCTGCTGCGCGAGCTGCTCGCCGTGGTGGACCATGCCGCCGCGGCGCTCCCCCGCGTGCGCACTCCCACTCTGGTGGTGCACTCGCGGCAGGACGAGCGCATTCCGGCGGCCGCCGCGGAGCGCGCCTTCGCGCGGCTCGGTGCCCCGTCCAAGCGCCTGGAGTGGGTGAGCGACGGTGGCCACGTGCTCACCGTGGACCACGGCCGCGAGCGCGTGCAGGAGCTCGTGGCGCTCTGGCTCGAGCGGCGCGGCGCGCTGGCGGCGGCCGGAGCGTGAGCGCGCGGTGAGCGGGGTCGTCTCCCACGCTCGCCGTTCACGCCAGCCGCGCGCGCCGGCGTCCGTACGGCCATCCCACGCGTGGGCCGCCCCGTCCACTTCACGTGGCCACGGCGTGCCCGGTGGTTGCCGAGTGGCGCCGCAGGGGTATTCTCTAGCGCACTCGCACCTGCGCGCCTCGCGCCGGTTCCCACGTTGCTCCCATCCCCCATCCGCATGCGAATCAGCGTCCCCGCCGAGACGGCGGTGCACGAGCGGCGCGTGGCCCTCGTTCCAGACGGCGTCGCCCGCCTGGTGAAAAGCGGGCATCACGTGACCGTCCAGCGCGGCGCCGGTGCGCGCGCCTTCCTTGCCGACCAGCTCTACGAGGACGCCGGGGCCACGCTCGCCGCCGATGCCGCCGCCACGTTCGCGGCCGGTGAGCTCGTGCTCAAGGTGCAGCCGCCGTCGCTCGACGAAGTGGCGCTGCTCGCGCGCGGTGCCACCCTCGCATCGCTCATGCAGCCCTCGGCCAACGCGGCCATCATCGAGCAACTCGTGGCCGACGGCGTGAACGGGCTGGCGTTGGAGCTCGTGCCGCGCATCACGCGCGCCCAGAGCATGGACGTGCTCTCGTCGCAGAGCACCGTGGCCGGCTACAAGGCGGTGCTGCTGGGCGCCGCGGAGCTCGGGAAGTTCCTTCCCATGCTCACCACCGCCGCCGGCACCGTCGCGCCGTCACGCGCCTTCGTCATCGGTGCCGGCGTCGCCGGGCTGCAGGCCATCGCTACCGCGCGCCGGCTGGGAGCCATCGTGAGCGCCTACGACGTGCGCGCCGTGGCCCGCGAGCAGGTACAGAGCCTGGGCGCCACCTTCCTGATGAGCGCGCAGGCGGCCAGCGACGCGGAGGCGGCGGGCGGCTACGCGCGCGAGCAGCGCGCCGACGAGCGCGAGCAGACGCTGCAGACCGTGGGCGCACACCTGCCGGAGGTGGACCTCGTGATCACCACCGCGCAGATCCCGGGCCGCCCCGCGCCGCGGCTCATCACGGCGGCGATGGTGGCCGGCATGCGCCCCGGCGCCGTGATCGTGGACCTGGCCGCGGAGACCGGCGGCAACTGCGAGCTCACCCGGCCCGGCGAGACGGTGTGCGCGCACGGCGTCACCATCCTGGGCCCCGTGAACGTGGCCAGCAGCGTGCCGGTGCACGCCAGCCAGATGCTGAGCCGCAACCTGGAGACGCTCGTCAAGCACCTCGCCCGCGATGGCACGCTGCACGTGGACCCGGCCGACGAGATCACCGGCGCCATGCTGGTGACCAGGAGCGCGCCCACCGCCTGACCCTCGCGGGACCGCGGGGCGCGGCCACGCCGCCCGCCACCCGACGACTTCCGATACCCGCCACCCGCCACCCGGTCGTGCCATGCCAGAGCCCTTCATTTCCGCGATAGTCATCTTCGTGCTCGCCACGTTCCTGGGGGCGGAGCTCATTGGCCGCGTGCCGCCCACGCTGCACACGCCGCTCATGTCCGGCGCCAACGCCATCAGCGGCATCACCGTGGTGGGCGCGCTGGTAGTCGGCGGCGCCGGCTACGGCTGGATCTCCACCGTGCTCGGCTTCCTCGCCATCGTGTTCGCGATGTTCAACGTGGTGGGCGGCTACGCGGTGACCGACCGGATGCTCGAGATGTTCAAGTCCGACAAGGAGCGCACCTGATGCCGGTGGCCCTGGTACGCCTCGTCTATCTCGTGGCGGCGGTCTGCTTCATCATCGGGCTCAAGCGCCTGAACAGCCCGGCCTCGGCGCGCAGCGGCAACCGCATCTCCGCCGTGGGCATGCTCATCGCCGTCGTGATCACGCTCTTCGACCAGGCGATCCTCGGCTACGGCACCATCGCGGCCGGGCTGCTCGTGGGCGCCGCCATCGGGCTGTGGGCCGCCCGGTCGGTGAAGATGACGGCCATGCCGCAGATGGTCGCCCTGCTCAACGGCTTCGGTGGCGCGGCCTCGCTCCTCGTGGGCTCCGCCGAGCTGCTGCGCGCCGAGCTGCTCGGCGAGATGGTGCCCACCACCACCGCGGTGGCCACGCAGCTCGGCATCCTCATCGGGGCGGTGACCTTCAGCGGGAGCCTGGTGGCGTGGGGCAAGCTGCAGGAGGTGCTCTCCGGCCGCCCGCTGGTGTTCCCCGGGCAGAAGGTGCTGAACGCGCTGCTCTTCGTGGCCATCGTCGCCATCGCCGGCTACCAGATCGTCACGCCGCAGGCGCTGCTGTGGCCCCTGTACGCGGTGGCCGGGCTGTCGCTGCTCCTGGGCGTGCTGCTCGTGCTGCCCATCGGCGGCGCCGACATGCCGGTGGTCATCTCGCTCCTCAACTCGTACTCGGGCATCGCGGCGGCCATGACCGGCTTCGTCATCATGAACGACGTGCTGATCGTAGCCGGTGCGCTGGTGGGCTCGTCGGGCATCATCCTGAGCCAGATCATGTGCAAGGCCATGAACCGCTCGCTCGCCAACGTGCTGTTCGGCGCGTTCGGCGGCGGGGGGGCGGTGGCCGGCAACGGGGCGCGCAGCGCCGAGGGGCTCACCGTCAACTCCATCAGCACCGAGGACGCGGCCATGCAGCTCGCCTACGCGCGCTCGGTGATCGTGGTGCCCGGCTACGGCATGGCGGTGGCCCAGGCGCAGCATCAGGTGCGCGAGCTGGCCGAGCTGATCGAGAAGCGGGGCGGGGAGGTGCGCTACGCCATCCACCCGGTGGCCGGCCGCATGCCTGGGCACATGAACGTGCTGCTGGCCGAAGCCAACGTGCCATACGACAAGCTCTACGACATGGAGCAGATCAACGACGAGTTCGAGCGGGCCGACGTGGCGCTCGTGATCGGGGCCAACGACGTGGTGAACCCGGCGGCCCGCACGGAGCCGTCGTCGCCCATCTACGGCATGCCGATCCTCAACGCGGACAAGGCGCGCAGCGTGATCGTGCTCAAGCGCGGCATGAGCGCCGGCTTCGCCGGCATCGAGAACGACCTCTTCTACGCGTCCAACACGAGCATGCTGTTCGGCGACGCCAAGCAGTCGCTCTCCAAGCTGGTGAGCGAGGTGAAGGCGGTGTGAGGGCGCGGTGACGCGAGGGTGCGGCGCCGGGGTGGGGCGCCGCATCTCGCCACGACAGGGGCGGAATGCGCGACGGGGCGCGGTCTCAGGTGAGACCGCGCCCCGTCACGCGAGCAGTCGCGCCGGTGTCGTCAGGTGCCCGGCGTGATCTTGTCCATCAACCCCGCGACGGCGTCCTTCATGGTGCCCGCCGCCTCGGAAGCCTGCTGGCCGATCCCGGAGACCACGCGCTTGACGCGAGCCACGGGAGTGCGCTTGCGCGTCGCGGTCTTGCGGCTGGCCGCGCCGGTGCTCTTTCTGCCGCCCTTCGCCGTGCTCTTCCGCGCGGTGGCCTTGCTGGCGCCACCGGCCTTGCGGGCGGTGCTCTTGCGCGCCGTCGTGGCCTTCCGAGCGGCTCCCTTGCGGGCGGTGCTCTTCCGGGCCGTGACCTTGCGCGGCGCGCCCTTGCGGGCCGTCGCCTTGCGGGCGGTGCTCTTGCGAGCGGTCGCCTTCTTGGCCGCGCCCTTCCGGACGCCGGCGCGCTTGGTGGCGCTCTTCTTCGTGGCGCCCCGGGTAGCTGCCCCGGCACGCTTGGTCGTGCCGCGCTTGGCGGTGGTCTTCTTCGCCGTGCTGCGCTTGGCCATGCTGCGCTTGGCCGTGCTGCGCTTGGCCGCGCCGCGCTTGGCGGCGGACTTCTTCGCCGTCGCGCGCGAGCTGCTCGCGGCCGAGCCGCGCTTGGCCGCGCCGCGCTTCGCGGTGGCCTTCTTCGCGGTGGAGCGCTTACGCGCGCTGCCCGCCTTCTTCGCCGCGCTGCCGCCCTTGGACTTCCGAGACGACTTCGATGCTGCCGCCATGGTACGCTCCTGATGGAGGTTTGACTTCCGCACCGCAAGATTTGCGCGCAACGGCTGCGAGCGACGTCAGTTGCATCACTGACGGACTCACTCGCTGGCGCCGGTGCCGCGTAATGCACGCCCTGGTCGGGCGCCGGTCACCCGCCCCTCGTCGAGCACGAGGCGACCGTTCACGGCCACGAAGCGAATCCCCGTGGCCACCTGCTGGGGCGACTCGAACGTCGCCCGGTCCAGCACCGTCGCCGGGTCGAACACCACCACGTCGGCATACATCCCGCGCTTCAGCACCCCACGCTCGTCCAGTCCCACCCGCTGCGCGGCGAGCGACGTCATCTTCCGCACCGCGTCCTCGAGCACGAGCACCGAGTCCTGCCGCACGTAGCGCCCCAGGATGCGCGGGAAGGTGCCGAACGCCCGCGGATGCCCGCGCCCGCGTCCGTCCGCCGCCGGCGTGCGTGCGCCGGCGTCCTGGCCGATGCTCACCCACGGCTGCCGCATGGCGAGCCGCACGTCGTCCTCCGACATCGTGAAGTAGATGGCGCTCGTCCGCCCGCTGTCGCCCACCAGGATGTCGAACGCCGCCTCGTACGGATCCTGGCCGCGCATCCGCCCGATCTCGCTCAGCCGCCTGCCCTCGTAGATCTTCAGGGAGTCCACGGACACGCCGTCCACCAGCACCGTCTCGGGCTTGCGGCGGTCGCCCCATTCGCCCTGCTCCGCGGGATTGCGGAGCCGCTCGCGCGCCGCCGGGTCGCGCAGCCGGGCGAGCATGGAGTCGGCGCCGCCAGCCTGCACCCATGCCGGCAGGATGGCGGAGAGGCCGGTGCCGCTGGCGGGATACGGATACTGGTCGGCGGTGACGTCGAGCCCCGCCCGCCGCGCCGAATCGAGCAGCGCCACGGCCTCCCGCATGAGCCCCCAGTTGGGCTCTCCGCTGGCCTTGAGGTGACGGATCTGCACCCACGTGCCCGCGCCATGCCCGATGCGCAGCGCCTCGCGCAGCGCGTCCAGCAGCCCGCTCCCCTCGCTGCGGATGTGGGACGCGTAGCCGCCGCCGTAGGGCACGGCGCGGCGCGCCAGCGCGGTGAGCTCCGCTTCCGTGAACCAGGTGCTGGGCGGGTAGATGAGCCCCGTGCTCAGGCCCAGGGCGCCGTCCTTCATGCCCTGCTCCACGAGGTCGCCCATCCGCTGCAGCTCGGCGGCCGTGGGATTGCGCGAGGCGTCGCCGATCACCGCGCGGCGCACCGAGCTGGCACCGATGTAGGTGCCCAGGTTGATGGCCGTGCCCTGCTGCTCGAGATGGTGGAAGTAGCCGGCGAGCGACGTCCACGGATCGCGGGGCGCCTCCGGCTGCGGTGCGCCGGCCACGGTGTTGGGCCACGCCGAGCTCACCTCGCCGGTGATCTCGGTGGTGATGCCCTGCGTGATCTTGGAGACCGCGGAGGGATTGCGCAGGATGCTGCGCTCGGAGTGCCCGAGCATGTCGATGAACCCCGGCGTCACCACGAGGCCCTCTGCGTCGATCACGCGCGCGGCCGGCCGGCCGCGCAGCCCGGCGCCCACCGCGGCGATGCGGTCGCCGCGAATGGCGACGTCGCCGTAGTACCACGGATTGCCCGTGCCGTCCACGATCCGCCCGTTGACGATGAGCAGATCGTACGGCGCGCCGGCGCCCGCCGCGGTGGTGCGCGCCTCCGGTGTGCGACCGACGCCGGAGGCACAGGCCGCGGCGGTGAGCGCGAGACAGGAGACGAGCGATGGAACAAGACGCGTTCGCATGCCGCTAACATATGAGGGTTGGCCACCGGCGCCAGCGCCCTGCGCGCGAAATTGCAACGGAAGCACGGCGCGCGGAGTTCGTATATTCGGCGCTCCACCGTCGGACCCGCCGTTCTCACTCCATTCCCACGAGGCAATCATGCGCGTTTCACCGCTCTTTCTCGTCGTCGGCGTGCTCTCCGCCGCATGCAGTCCGGCCAGCAAGGATGCAGCGACGGACACCGCCGTGGCCGCGCCGGCCGCGTCCACGGCGAGCGATCCGGACGTGCAGACGGCGGGCGGCGGCGTGCCGGCCGGCTACACGGGCCGCACGGATCGCGAGTCGCAGAACATCGCCGACGCCAGCTATACGGTGAACGGCGGCGCGTGGACGGTGAAGACCGGACCCGCGCACATCGTGTGGGGGGCGGGCGACTCGGCCAGCGGCGACTTCACCGCCACTGCCTCCTTCGAGCTGCTGGAGCCGCCGGCGCATCCCGAGGCATTCGGGCTGTTCATCGGCGGGCGCAACCTGGAGCAGCCCACGCAGCAGTACACGTACTTCCTGGTGCGCAACACCGGCGAGTATCTGGTGAAGAGCCGCAACGGCGCGGAGACCGCCAACGTGATCGCCTGGACGGCGAGCCCCGACGTGCCCGCGGCGGGCAGCGGCGCGAAGTACGAGCTGGCGGTGCGCGCGGCCGGCGACTCCGTGCGCTTCCTGGTGAACGGCAAGCAGGTGGCCGCGCAGCCGCGCAGCGCGCTCCCCAGCGTGGACGGCGTGGCGGGGCTGCGGATCAACCACAACCTGCATCTCAACGTGACGCCGGTGGCGATCACGCGGTGACGATGATCGTGGGGTGACGGGGTGGCGGGGGAGGGCGGGGGAAGGCGGAGCGGCGGGTGGGCCAGGGGCCGGCGATCGGCGCGCGCCAGATGGGTGCAGCGCGGGGGTCCCCCCCAACCACGAGGGTAGCTCCGCCCGCCCGAGCACGCGCCACCCATCCCCCGCCCCCGCCATCCTCACCCCGCGCGCGCCACCCCCTCCGCGCCCCGCACCCGGTACGCCGCGCCGGCGGCACGAGCGATGCCTCATGAGCGGCATCCCCATGAGCCGGAGGCTGCCCTCGATGATGCAGGTGCGTCGTGCCGCGAGCGGCACTGGCCGCGCTCGCCGCGCCCTGCTCGCGGCGGCCGCGTGCGCGTGGCTCGTGGCGGGGCTGGCGTGCAGCACGAGCCGCCTCACCACCCAGTGGAAGGATCCCAACTACCAGGGAGGCCGGCTCACGCGCCTGCTCGTCGCGGCCAACATGCCCGACTCCGCCATGCGCCGAGCTACCGAGCAGGGGCTCGTCCGTGATCTCACCCGCGCGGACCTGCACGCCATCGCGGCGTCGAGCGTGCTGCCCGACAGCGCCTCGCGCGACAGCGTGCGCGCCTACGTGGCGCGCGAGAAGCTGGACGGCCTGCTGCTCGTCCGGCTCGTCAGCCACGAGCGCGAGGTGCTGGGCACCAATCGCAGCAACGTCGCCTCGTTCCATGTCTTCTACGACGACTTCGACACCGTCTGGCCCAGCCCCGCCGCCACCACCTTCGCGCCCGAGACCGAGGTGGTGCGGGTGGAGACCAGGCTCTACGAGATGATGGGCCGGGGACGGCTCATCTGGCGCATCGTCTCCGAGGAGTTCGCGCCACCGTCCACCGGCACCACCGTCAAGGACCTGCGGGCACTGGTGGTGGATCAACTGGTGCGCGACCACCTGATCTGACCGCCGCCCATCCCGCACCCCGCCGCCGTTCCCTCACGACATTCGGCCTCCTGCCATGCTCCGAGCGACCGCACCCATCGTCACGTGCCCGCGCACGCTCCTCGTCACCGCGCTGTTTGCCAGTGTGCTCAGCGCCACGGCGCTCATCGCCACGGCGCCGGCCGCGGCCGGCGCGCAGGCGGCCGGCCGGCCCGACACCGCGTCCGGTGGCGTCGCACCGGTGCGCACCATGATCGAGGACCCGTTCTACGGCACTCTCCGATCGGACTGGACGGGCCCCAACGCCTACCGCTCGGCCGCCGGCGCGCCCGGTCCCGAGTACTGGCAGCAGCGGGCGGACTACACCATCGCCGCGACGCTCGACACGGCGGCGCAGTCGGTTCGGGGCACCGTGAGCATCCGCTACACCAACAACTCGCCGGACTCGCTGCGCTTCGTCTGGCTGCAGCTGGACCAGAACCTGTACGAGCCCGGGAGCGAGGGCTCCGCCATCAACCCGCCCGACTCGCGGTGGGGCGTGCGCGGCTTCAGGGGCGGCTACGAGCTCACGGACGTCAGGGCCGATGGTCGCGTCGTGGCGCCGTACATCGACGGCACCATGATGCGGCTGGACCTCGAGCGGCCGATCGCGCCCGCCGGCGGCACGGCCACCTTCGCCATGGCGTTCGCCTTCCGCGTGCCGGAGCACGGCTCCGACCGCATGGGACGCGACGGCACGCTCTACGAGATCGCGCAGTGGTACCCGCGCATGGCGGTGTACGACGACGTGCGCGGCTGGAACACCGACCAGTATCTGGGGCAGGGCGAGTTCTACCTGGAGTACGGCGACATCGACTACGCCGTGACGGCGCCGGCCGGCTACACCATCGCCGGCAGCGGCACGCTGCAGAATGCGGCCGAGGTGCTCACCGCGCCGCAGCGGGCGCGCCTGGCGCAGGCCGGGAAGAGCGAGCAGGTGGTGCGGATCATCACCGAGGGCGAGGCCGTGGCGCGCGCCACGCCGGGCACCAGGACGTGGCGGTTCCACGCCCGGAACGTGCGCGACGTGGCCTGGGCCGGCGCGCCGGACTTCCGCTGGGACGCCACGAGCTGGAATGGGATCCTCACCCAGGCGTACTACCAGCTCGCCAAGGCCGGCAGGGGATGGGAGTCGGCCGCCGAGCAGACGCAGTGGACCATCCGCACCTACTCGGAGAACTTCTTCCCCTATCCGTATCCGCAGGCCACCTCGGTGGCCGGCCCGGTGGGCGGCATGGAGTACCCGATGTTCGTGATGGTGCACTACGGCACCGGCGACGACCCGAACTCCGTGTTCGGCACCATCGACCACGAGCACGGGCACGAGTGGTTTCCCATGATGGTGGGCTCCAACGAGCGCCGGTATGCCTGGATGGACGAGGGCTTCAACACCTACATCAACGCCTTCTCCAACGAGCGGCGCTATCCGGGGCGCGACGTGCTGGACACCTACGTGGCCAACTGGAAGAGCGTGCATGACGCGGGGCTGGACGAGCCGCTCATGACGCCGCCCGACCACCTGGACCGGCGCGCTCTCGGGGCGCTCGCCTACCGCAAGCCCGGCGCGGTGATGCTCACCCTGCGCAACCACGTGGTGGGGCCCGAGACGTTCGACCTGGCCATGCGCGAGTACGTGCGCCGCTGGGCATTCAAGCATCCCATGCCGGGTGACTTCTTCCGCACGGTGGAGAACGTGGCCGGCATGGACCTCTCGTGGTACTGGCGCGGCTTCTGGTATTCCACGGACGTGCTCGACATCGGCGTGGGCGCGGTGACCATGCGCCAGGCCGACGGGCAGGCCATCGTCCGCGTGCCGCTCGTCAAGCGCACCAGCATCGCGTTCCCGGTGCGCCTACGCCTCAAGTTCGCCGATGGCAGCACGCAGGACGTGCAGCTCCCGGCGGATGTGTGGGCCAACGGCGACGAGTACGCGTACGAGGGCGTGGTGAAGGCGCCGGTGGTGGGCGCGCGACTCTGGCCCCGGCCGGGCGTGCCGGACTGGAACGCCGGCAACGACACGTGGGGCGACGCGCCGGCCGCCGACCCGGTGGGTCCGATGACGGCCGGCGGGCGGAGCACGCCCATCACGAAGACCGCGCAGTAGCGGACAGGACGGCGACCCTGGGATCCCGGGGTCGCCATCCCGCCCTTTCGGCTCGTTCCCCGGCGGCACTACATTGGTTGAGAAGCATGTTCATCTACCGTGGGCGCCGGCGAGCACCCGACCCACGGCCTTCGTGACCGTCCCTCGTGGAGTGCAGCGCAATGCCTGAGTTTGGGAGTTGGGCCTCGGACTGGTGGAAGCCGGTCCTCTTCATCATCGTCGCGGGCCACCTCACCAACGTCTGCGTGACCCTGTTCCTGCACCGCGAGCAGACGCACCGCGGCGTGCGGTTCCACTACCTCGCCGCGCTGCCCATGCGCGTCTGGCTGTGGCTCTCCACGGCCATCGTCACCAAGGAGTGGGTGGCCTGCCACCGCAAGCACCACGCGTTCGCGGACCGGGAGGGCGACCCGCACAGCCCCCTCGTGGAAGGCCTGCGCAACATCGTGCTCAAGGGCGCGCTGTACTACCGCAAGGCGGTGCGCCAGCCGGGCATGCTCGAGAAGTACGGCAAGGGCACGCCCAACGACTGGATCGAGCGCCACATCCTGGGTCAGCGCACCTGGATCGGCATCCTTCTCATGCTCGTCATCGACGTCTACCTCTTCGGCTTCTTCATCGGCCCGATCGTGTGGGGCGTGCAGATGATCTGGATCCCGTTCTGGGCGGCCGGCATCATCAACGGCATCGGCCACGCGCTGGGCTACCGCAACTTCGAGGTGAAGGACGAGAGCCGGAACATCTCGCCCATCGCCATCTGGCTGGCCGGCGAGGAGCTGCACAACAACCACCACAACGACCCCCATTCGGCCAAGTTCAAGGCCAAGTGGTACGAGTTCGACATCGGGTGGATGTACATCAAGATCCTCGCGCTGGTGGGCCTCGCGAAGGTCATGTACGCGCGCGGGTCGGAAGCGGAGGCGTGAGACGGCGTCCGGCGGCCTGACCGCCGCACGGCAGACGGGTCATGACGGAACGGGGGCCGACGCGCGACGCGCGTCGGCCCCCGTTCCGCATCCGCACCGCGCGAGCGCGTCCTACGTCGATCCCGCGTCCACCGTGAGGGCGTGGAGCTTCGTCATCGTGGCCCAGTTGCGCGTGGTCACCGCGTCGCCCAGCGCCCGGCCCACGGCCTCCACCAGCCGCCCCGCGAGAATCCCGTCGGGGCACCAGAGGTAGGCCACGCGACCGCCGATGGCGAGCGTCTCCGTGCCCCAGTCCTGCCGCGCCAGTGGCGCGAGCCGCGCCGCGTCCGCGGGGTCGCCCAGCACGGCGACCAGCAAGCGGGAGGGGTCGTCGACCACCGTGGCCAGTGGGTTCCCGGTGACCACGGCGTGCAGCTCGGCGGCGGAGAGCGCCATCACGCGCGCGGTGACGCCGAGCCGCGTGGCCAGCCCCTCCTCGATCCGGGCGGCGGCCACGCGCGGGTGCACGCCGGGAGCGGTGAACACGACGTTGCCGCTGTTGAGCAGCGTGCGCACGTCGCCGTAGCCCAGGTCCTCCACCAGCGCGCGCAGCTCCGCCATCGCCACGCGCTTGGCGCGGCCGACGTTGACCCCGCGGAGCAGGGCCACGTGGCGACCGATTCCAGCATCGGCGCCCGGGGCGCTACCGCGCCGGCGGGACGACATGCAGGACGGGCGTCGGACCGGGGCGGGGAGCGCCTAGTGGGTGATCGTCCCCTGCTTGCTCGTGTCCACCTGATCCTCGCTCCCGGTCTTGAAGAGGAACGCCTGCATGTTCTTCGTCAGGAACGAGCGGGCCTGCGGATCCATCAGGTTCAGGCCGTAGTGGTTGATGAGCATCTTCTGCTGGTTGAGCCACTCTCCCCAGCAGTGCTGGCAGATCTCGCCCACCACCCGAGCGCCAACGGCACCGGGGAAGGGAGGGCGCTCGAACCCTTCGCGCGTCTGGCCGCAGCGGGTGCAGGTGACGGTCGCAGGCATGAGGCGGATTCCTTTCGGTTGAGACGGGTGAAGCGGCGCTGGAGAAGCGGCACGCATGCCGGGAAATCTAACCGCCGGACGCGGGGCACCGGCCATCGCGCCTCCGCCATCCTCGCGCACCGGCCATCCTCGTGCGCCGGTGGCTTCCCCGAACGACGCGCGGGGCCATCGCCACGCGACGGCCCCGCTCCCCGTGCCCACCACCACCGCGTTGGGGTACCGCGTGGTACGGCCGGCGGTCTCGCCGCCAGCCGGCGCGACTCAGGACTCCAGTCGCCCCGCCTGGCGCTGTATCTGCCACCGTCGGATGGCGCTCGCCACCGCGACGTTGCTGTTGGCGATCTCGAGCAGTTGCTTGAAGACGTTGCCCTGGGTCGCGCCGGCCGCCTCCACGACCACCGGCGGGATGTGTCCGAGGCGACGCCCCGGATCGGTCCGGCGCTCCACCCAGAGCACGCCGCGATAGGTCTCGGCGCCGGCTGGCTGTCCCTCGATGGTCACGAACCCGCCACCGGGCAATTCGCGCCTGTAGAGGATCGCGGGGGTATCCATTGTCGATGTCGGCATCGGAAGTCGCGTGGGAGGGTGGGTCCGCTGCATCGCGGAACCCGGCTCGCGGCGCGACATGGAGCCAGTGGAGAGCCCGGTCGGGGCCAGCACGCTCCTATGGATCGGCGCGTCATCGCGCCTACCATGCCCTTCTATAACGCCAGACGCGCTCGGCTGTCCAGTGAATTTCAGCGCCGGAAACCCTCCGGGGCTAACTCCGAACAGATCCCGGACGTCTTGATGACGACCGGGCGCGCCGACGGTCACATCCGTCGGTGCCAGCTCACGTCCGGCCGACGGCCCGACGCGGTGGCTGAAACGCACTCGGCCCCACCGGATGGTGGGGCCGAGTGTGCTGCGACTCGAATCAGGCCCGGGTGACGTCGGCCGCCTGCGGGCCTTTCTGTCCCTGGACGATCTCGAATTCCACCTGATCGCCTTCGGCGAGCGTCTTGAAGCCGCTGCCCTGGATCGCGCTGAAGTGAACGAACACGTCGGGGCCACCCTCACGCGAGATGAAGCCGAATCCCTTCGCGTCGTTGAACCACTTCACGGTGCCGGTGATACGTGCCATGGAGCCTTTCCTCTCCCCCTGTGGGGGCGTGCGTGGTGCCGATCGCGCCGCGCCGGTCACGCCCTACGGCATTGCCCAGCTGGCGCGATCCTCGTCACGGTCGGCGCCGCACCCGCGGTCCGATCGCCCAATCGGAGAGGCGGGGGGCAAAATCCATGCGCGATTCAGGCGGCGCCGGCGATGTACCGCGCAATCCGTCCGCACACCGTGCAACGGAGCGTGACATGGGCGGAGGGGCGAGAGAGCTGGCGCCCGGGATCTCGCTCGATCGTGCCGGTACAGGAGGGGCATCTGAGCTGCTCGTTGTTCCGATCGCTCGCGATCAAGTGAAGCGCCTGCACCGGATTGTACGCGGCGGGACGTGGCTTGCGCATGACCCCTCCAACCAAAGTAGAAACATCAGATAGCGACATCGCTCGTGGAACCTCCCACGAGCCTGCCGGTAAAATAACCGCTTAGGCAGCTAAACCCAAGTACTCATGCGATTTGCACCACACACGCGCTGGGCCGCCCCACTCCTTCTGGGACTGCTGGCGGCATGCGGCCCGCAGGCTCGAATCCCGCCCGTGCCGGTCGCGCCGCTAGCCGGCGAGCTCGCCCCCGGAACTCCGGGTCGGCTCATGGCCGGATCACTTGCGCCCGTCTTATACCTCCAACGGGACGAGACGTTCCAGCTCTCCCGGACCGTCGCCGTGGTGCACCCGGACAGCCAGGTGATCGCCTACCACCTGCTCTGGCGGGACGACGCCCACGGCGCGTGGATTCCCGGCACGGTGCCCACCGACCAGGAGATCGTCTGGGTGGGCTACGACTCCACCGGCGCGCCCACCGATCTCTGGACCTACTGGCACGGCAACGTCCTCCACGCGCCGTGGCACGGGCGGCAGCCGGCGGTGGACGTCCAGTGGGGCAAGCACGGCTCCCTCCCACGAGGCGCGGCCGCCGGCCTGCCCGCCTCCCAGTCGATGGGCGTCTTCTACCTGTTCACCTGGGCGCTGCCCGACTACTGGCTGAGTCGCATCAACCGCGAGGGGCCGCTCTGCTTCTGCCACGGCCCGCGCCGCTACCAGGAGTTCACGACTCCGGTGCTCCTCGGCCCACGCCTCGACGCGGTGTTCCGCACGGCTCACCCATCGTCCGCCCTGGCTGCCGTCTTCGGCGAGCACTACTCGCGTAAGCGGGACTGGCCCTGGGGGTGACGGCTGGAGCGATGCCGGGGCACGAAACGCGGCGCGACCTTGTCGCGCCGCGCGTGCCCGTACAGCTTGCGCGCCCACACTCACGCCGCACTGTCCGGGGCGCCCGCTCCGCGCGCCGCAGGTACGTCCTCCCACCATTCGCTCACGCTCGATGACACGCCTCGCTCGGAAGATCACGCTCGTCACCGGCGCCGCTCAGGGA
>DATANT010000465.1:0-13846 GCA_036266115.1 Gemmatimonadaceae bacterium
ACGCGCCCTCGGTGCAGCAGACCGAGGCCGACGTGGCCGCCGCGCACGCCGCGGCCAAGGCCTCGCGCGGCACCTACTGGCCCAGCGTCACCGCCTCGTATTCGTACAACCTGAACACCACGAGCCAGAGCTTCCAGGGAGACAACCTGCTGCTCTTCGGCGGATCCAACCCCAACTCGCGGCGCCTCAGCCTCAACCTCAGCCTGCCGCTGTTCAACCAGTGGCAGCGCGAGACCTCGGCGGTGCAGGCCGACGTCGCGCTCACGAACGCCGAGGCGGCGCTGCGTGACACCAGGCTGGGCGCGCAGCAGACACTCGTGCAGGCACTCGGGGCGTTCCGCCTGGCGCAGCAGCGCATCGAGCTGCAGCTCGCGTCGGTGGCGGCGGGCGAGGAGGATCTGCGCGTGCAGGAAGAGCGCTACAAGCTGGGTGCGTCCACGCAGCTCGACGTCCTCACCTCGCAGAACACGCTGAATCAGGCGCGACTCGCACTCATCCAGGCGCGCTACGACGCCCGCACGGCCAAGGCGCAGCTCGAGGCGCTCGTGGGCCGCGACCTGTAGCCCCCTCGGTACCCGTTTCGCAACCGGACCGACGCCACGCCGTCGGACGCACCTATCCCGTAGATCTGTCAGGAGACCCGTGGTGAACCGAAGAATGGGGTGGCTGGTGGCGGCGCTGCTGGTCGCGGGCTGCAATCGCGCCAAGACGCAGACGGCCGTGGTGGAGACCGCGCCCGCCGAGCGCCGGACGATCGTGGTGGACGCGCAGGCCACGGGCACCGTGGAGCCGATCAACGTGGTCGAGGTGAAGTCCAAGTCCTCGGGGCAGATCGTGCAGATGCCGGTGGAGGTGGGCTCGCTCGTGCGCCCCGGCGAGCTGCTCGTGCAGCTCGACACGCGCGACGTGAAGAACCAGTACGACCAGTCCTCCGCCGACCTGCGCGCCGCCGAGGCGCGGCTCGAGGTCGCGATCGCGCAGCAGAAGCGCTCGCAGGAGCTCTTCGACCAGCGGATCATCACGTCGCAGGAGATCGAGACGGCGAACCTGGAGTACGCGAACGCCAACACCCAGGTGGTGCGCGCGCGGGCCAGCCTGGATCTGGCCCAGCAGCGGCTGGACGAGGCCACGGTGCGGGCGCCGGTGAACGGCACGGTGATCGAGAAGCCGGTGTCGCTGGGCCAGGTGATCGCGTCGGCCTCCACTTCGGCGAGCGGCGGCACCACCATCCTCAAGATGGCGGACCTCAGCAAGGTGCGCGTGCGCGCGCTCGTGAACGAGACCGACATCGGCGCCGTGCGCCCGGGCCAGCAGACGCGGGTGACGGTGGACGCCTACCCGGATCGCCCGTTCGCGGGCACGGTGGAGAAGATCGAGCCGCAGGCCGTGGTGCAGCAGAGTGTCACGATGTTCCCCGTGCTCATCTCGGTGTCCAACGTGGAGGGGCTCCTCATGCCGGGCATGAACGGCGAGGTGTCCATGGTCACCGACACGCGGACCGACGTGATCGCCGTGCCCACGGACGCCGTGCGCAACATGCGCGAGGCGTCCATCGTGGCTCCGGCCCTCGGCCTGAGCCCGGACAGCGTGCAGGCGCAGCTCGGCGCGCAGATGGCCGCGCTGCGCGGCGGCGGGAGCGCCGGCGGCGACACCGGCACCGGCGCGCCGGTGCGTGTGGGCCAGGGCGAGGTGGATCTCGCGCCCCAGCAGCAGGGCGGCGGCGCGCCGACGCGCATGCAGCTGCCCGAGGTCACGGACGCGCAGTGCCAGCAGGTGCAGGCGGCGCTGGCCAAGAGCCCCGACGCCACGCGCCGGCTGGCCGCGCTGCGCGAGCAGGTGATGAGCGGCGCGCTGGATCGACAGGCGATGCGCGCCGAGAGCGAGAAGATCTACGCGTCGGTGGGCGTGCAGGGTCCGGTGGCCATGGCGTGCACGCGCCGCGCCCAGGGCGGCGCGGCGGGCGCGGCGCCGGCGGGAGCGCAGGGCGCGGCGGCATCCGCGGCGCCCGGTGGCGCGTCGGCGGCGAGCGCCATGTCCGGCGGCTCGCGCGGCCGCAGCCGGCCCGCGGTGGTGTTCGTCTCGGAGAACGGCAGGTATCAGGCACGGCTCGTTCGCGTGGGCGTGAGCGATTTCGACTACACCGAAGTCGTCTCGGGCCTCAAGGAAGGTGAGCAGGTCGCGCTGCTCGCGTCGGCCGCGCTCCAGGCGCAGCGGCAGCAGCAGAACGACCGGTTCCGTAACATGAGCGCCGTGCCGGGCATGTCGCGGCAGACGCCAGCGGCCGGTGGTGGTGCTGCTGGTGGTGGCGGCGGCGGCGGCGGCGGTGGTGGTGGTGGTGGTGGCGCGCCGCGTGGCGGCGCTGGTGGTGGCGGCCGGTAGTCGGTAGCCCGTCGTCGGTCGTCGCGCTCACTCCCCATCCCACTAGCCGCCATGCTCATCTTCGAGATCATCCGCGTCGCGCTCGGCGCCCTGCGCGCCAACAAGCTGCGCTCCTTCCTCACGATGCTCGGCATCGTGATCGGCGTGTCGGCGGTGATCACCGTGGTGGCGCTGGGCCGCGGCGCGCAGAAGGCGGTGAACGAGCGCATCTCCGCGCTCGGCACCACGCTGCTCACCGTGATTCCCGGCCAGATCTTCGGGCGGGGCGTGGCCTCGGAGACCGATCGCGCCCGCCTGACGATGGACGACGCGCGGGCCCTCGAGGAGCGCGGCAAGCTGATCGTGGCCGTGCAGCCCGAGATGTCGCGGCAGCTGCAGGTGCAGTACCTCAACCGCAACGGCAACACGTCCGTCGTGGGCACCTCCAGCAACTTCCTGGAGGTCCGCAAGTTCGAGATCGCGGCCGGGCGCATGTTCACGGCGTCCGAGGACGCCGCCATCCAGCGCGTGGCGGTGGTGGGGCCGGCGGTGCTGGAGAACCTCGGCATCGAGAGCGCCGAGGCGATCATCGGGGAGCCGATCCGCGTGCGCGGCATCCAGTTCGAGGTGGTGGGCGTGCTCGCCTCCAAGGGCCAGGCCAGCCCGTTCAACAACCCCGACGATCAGATCCTCATCCCCATCAACACGGCGCAGTTCCGGGTGATGGGCACCGACCGCCTGCGCTCCATCAGCGTGCTGGCGCAGTCCGAGGCGAAGATCCCGGAGACGATGGCGGAGATCCAGAAGATCGTCCGCCGCGAGCAGCGCCTGCGCAGCGGCCAGCCCGACAACTTCACCATCCGGAATCAGGCCGACTTCCTCAACACCGCCGCCGAGACGACGGCGGTGTTCGGCCTGCTGCTCATCGGCATCGCCACGGTGAGCCTGGTGGTGGGCGGAATCGGGATCATGAACATCATGCTGGTCTCGGTCACCGAGCGCACGCGCGAGATCGGCGTGCGCAAGGCGCTCGGCGCCACGCGCGCGAACATCCTGCTGCAGTTCCTCACCGAGGCGGTGGTGCTCTGCCTGCTGGGCGGCACCGTGGGCGTGCTGATCGGGGCGGGCAGCGCGATGGCGATCACGAAGTTCGGGTCGTTCAACACCGAGATCTCGTCGTCGTCGATCATGCTCGCGTTCGTGTTCTCGGCGGTGGTCGGCGTGCTGTTCGGGGTGTGGCCGGCGCGCCGGGCCGCGGGGCTGGATCCGATCACCGCGTTGCGGTACGAGTAACGGGTTGGTGGGGCCCCGGCCCGCCACCCTCGCCGCGGCCCGAGCGAGACGGCCAACCCGCCCGGGCCGCAGCCGCACGCAGCTCGCTCCCCGCTGAATTCAGAGCTCCCCAGCCGGCCCACGGGCCGCGCTGGGGAGCTTTTTCGTGGGACGAGACGACGGGGCATTCACGGCGCGGCGCGGTGCCCGGACGCTGGACGCCCGACGCGAGGGCGACCGAAGCGCTGGCACGGCTCCCCGGGTGCTGGATGAGCCCATCACGAGCTCCCGCCGGCCGGGAAGCCTGGCTGCGCCGGACGGTGCAGCGTGGGTCGCGACCGGCGGCGGTCGGCCGGCAGCGGTCTCCCGCTCGCCGCCGCGCCTCCTCACGTCCCTTCCCGCCGGGCCCCGTCCACCGACGGCCATCCTGGCCCCGGGACCGCGCCCTCCGACCGCGACGCTCCGCGGCCGGCCCCTTGCCCCGATGCCCCCAACGCTCCCTCTTCCGCTGACGTAGAATTCCCAGGTCCGCTCGAGTCTCACCCCGGTTCGCGCCGCTCCGCTTCGAGCCCACGCTCTCCCCGCCTCCCGCTCGCATGACCTCACGCCGCGATTTCCTCAAGGCCACCACGGCCGCCACCCTCGCCGCCGGGCTCGCGCGCCCGGCCTCGGCGCAGGGTCCCGCCTCCTCGTTCTCACTGCGGGCAGACGCCGACCCCGCCCTCAGGGAGCTCCTCATGGAGGCCCTGCAGGCCGCGAAGGACGCCGGGGCCAGCTACGCCGATGCGCGCGCCGGGCGCTACCGCCGGCAGTTCATCGCCACCCGCGAGCAGCAGGTCACCGGCATCAACGACTCCGAGTCCTTCGGCGTCGGCGTGCGCGTGCTCGTGGACGGCGCCTGGGGATTCGCCGGCACCAGCACCCTCACCCGTGAGGGGATGCAGCTCGCCGCGCGGGAGGCCGCGCGCATCGCGCGCGCCGGCAAGAGCGCCCGGCGGAAGCCGGTGGAGCTCGCGCCCGTGACGCCGGCCACCGGCAGCTGGCGCACGCCGATCGCCGTGGACCCCATCGAGATCGCGATCGAGGACAAGGTGGCGCTGCTGCTCGCCGCCAACGCGGCCGCGCTCAAGGTGCCCAAGGTGCGCTTCGTCAACTCCAGCCTCGCCATCCTGCGCGAGGAGAAGACGCTGGCCACCACCGACGGCACGCTGGTCACGCAGACCTTCGTCCGCGTGGGCCCGGGCTTCACCGCCACCGCCATCGAGAGCGGCGACTTCCAGAGCTACACCGAGGAGCTCGCGCCCCGCGGCGCGGGCTGGGAGTACGTCACCGGCCTCGACATGCCCGGCAACGCCGAGCGCTGGGCCTCGCTGGCCGCCGAGAAGCTCTCGGCCCGGTCGGTGGACGTGGGGCGCTACGACCTCATCCTGGATCCGCGCAACCTCTGGCTCACCATCCACGAGTCCATTGGCCACCCCACGGAGCTGGACCGCGCCATGGGCCAGGAGGCCAACTACGCGGGGACCAGCTTCGTGGCCCCGCCGTCGGCGATGATCGGGAAGCTCAAGTACGGCCCCGAGTTCATGAACGTGCAGGCGGACCGCACCCAGCCCAACTCCCTCGCCCAGGTGGGCTGGGACGACGAGGGCGTGCCGGCCGGCGAGTGGCTCATCGTGGACAAGGGCACCTTCAAGGACTACCAGACCACGCGCGAGCAGGCGGCGTGGATCAGCAACCTCACCGGCGTATCGCGCTCGCACGGCTGCTCCTTCGCGCAGTCGTGGGGCGACGTGCAGTTCCAGCGCATGCCCAACATCTCGCTCATGCCGGGCGAGCAGGACATCGGGCTGGACGAGATCGTGGCCGACACCGAGCGCGGCGTGGTGGTGAAGAACCGAGGCTCGTGGTCCATCGATCAGCAGCGCTACAACTTCCAGTTCTCGGGGCAGGTGGCCTACGAGGTCAAGAAGGGGAAGATCACGGGAATGCTCAAGGACGTCGCCTATCAGAGCCGCACGCCGGAGTTCTGGAACAGCATGGACATGATCGGTGGCAAGTCGAGCTACTGGCTCGGCGGCACGTTCAGCGACGGCAAGGGTGAGCCGGGCCAGGCGAGCTCCACGAGCCATGGCTGCCCGCCGGCGCGCTTCCGGAACGTCAACATCGTCAACACCGGGAGGACGGTCTGATGGCGGACGTCCTTCTCACGCGCGAGCAGGCCAAGGCGATCACCGATCGCGCCCTCGCCTTCGCGACGGCCGACGAGACCCGCGTCTCCCTGCAGTCCGGCTGGAGCGGCAACACCCGCTTCGCGGCGAGCGAGATCACCACCGCGGGCGGCACCACGGATACCGTCGTGACGATCACGAGCACCGTGGGCCGTCGCCGCGCCTCGGCCACCACCAACGTGCTGGACGACGCGTCGCTCCAGCGCACCGTGCAGCTGGCCGAGCGGCTGGCCCGCCTGGCGCCGGAAGACCCCGAGATCATGCCCGAGCTCGGGCCGCAGCAGTACGCCGCGGTGGACGCCTACGCCAAGAGCACGGCCGACCTCACGCCCGAAGCGCGCGCGCTCGCCGTACAGCGCGCGGTGGCGGCGGCCCGGTCGGCCGCCGGCGACGTGAAGCCCGACGAGCTGTTCGTGGCCGGCTTCCTGGAGGCGTCCGCCGGCCTGGCACGGGCGGTGGCCACGTCCAGGGGGCTGTTCGGATATCACCCGGCCACCAGCGTGAACCTCTCCACCACCGTGCGCACCCCGGACGGCACCGGCTCCGGCTACGCGGCCCAGGGCGCGGTGGACTGGAGCACGATCGATCCGGCGGCGCTCGGCGGACGGGCCGCCCGCAAGGCGGTGGCGTCGCGCAAACCGCAGGCGCTGGAGCCGGGGCAGTACACGGTGATCCTCGAGCCGCAGGCCGTCGCGGATTTCATCCCCATGCTCCGCGGCTCGTTCTCCGCCCGCTCGGCCGACGAGGGACGCAGCCCGTTCGCCAAGGCCGGCGGCGCCACCAGGCTGGGTGAGAAGATCGCCGACGAGCGCGTGACGCTGTACTCCGACCCGGCCGATCCCGAGCTGCTGGCCACGCCGTTCGACAACGAGGGCGCGCCGGTGAACCGCACGGTGTGGATCGAGAACGGGGTACTGAAGAACCTCGCCTACACGCGCTTCTGGGCGCAGAAGAAGGGCGTGGCGCCGGTGGGCCAGGGCGGCGGGCTCAAGATGGTGGGCGGCACCAAGACCACCGACCAGCTCGTCGCCGAGACCGAGCGCGGCATCCTGGTCACGCGCTTCTGGTACATCCGGTTCCTGGACCAGCGCACCGTGATGCTCACCGGCCTCACGCGCGACGGCACCTTCCTCGTGGAGAACGGCAAGGTGGTGCGCAGCGTCAAGAACTTCCGCTGGAACGAGAGCCCGCTGTTCACGCTCAACAAGATCGTGGACATCGGGCGGGCGGAGCGCGTGGAGGCAGACGTCGTGATGCCCGCGCTCAAGGTGCGGGACTTCACCTTCACGTCGCTGTCCGACGCCGTGTGATCACGGCGGCGCCGTGCGGGCCACCCGGGGTCAGCCTCCCGGGTGGTCAGCGTGGCGGCGGGGCGCCCGAGTCGTCGGGAGTGGCCGAGTCCTTGGTGACGGCCGGCGTGCCCTGGGCCACCCGGCCCGTGTCCTTCATCTTCCCCGTATCCGACTGCGCCTGGGCCAGGCGAAAGACGAACGGCACCTGCACCAGCTGCCGGATGCGCTGGCCGTTCAGCTCCGCCGGTCGGAAGTGCATGGCGGGCAGCGCCTCCTTCACCGACTGGGTGAAGAGCCGGTGCGTGGCGCTGAGCAGCACGAAGCTCCCCCGCTCCACGATGCCCAGCGTGTCCACCACGAACTGGGCGAGCACCTCGCCCTCCACGCCCGCCTCGCGCAGCGAATCGGGATAGACTGGGGCGGCGCTGGACGCATCGAATGCCGCCGGGTTGTCCACCTGGTAGCCGAAGTACACCGAGTCGCTGGACTTCTCCAGGAACGTGCGCAGCGCGTCGAGCGGGATGCTGAGCCCTCCCGCGAGATCTCGCGATACCGCGTCGCCGGTGCCCTCGTCCGCGCTGGAGGATCCGGCCTGGTCGGCGCCATCGCCGGCATCGTCGCCCTGCCCCGCGCCACTGCCATGCCACTCGAGTGAATGCGCCGTGGGTGGCGGCGAGCGCCACTCCGATGGGTACGGCGCCAGGAACACCGCCGTCACCTGCTCCGTCGACTTCCCGTCCTCCGGGTCGTCGGCGCCCATGGAGCCGCCGGCCACCGCGGCCGCGAGCACGGCGGCGTGGAAGCCGAGGCTGATCGCGGCACTCCCCGTGAACGCCGATTTCGACGAGTACGACATCAGCAGCGTTCGGAACATGGCCCCTCCTCGCCGTGCGTCTCTACGGCCGTCGTTACAGCTGCGAGCCGCGTCGTGACGCGCGCTCCTCGGGAAGTACGAAGCGAAACGCCTGCTGCACCACCTGCCGCACCGGCACGCCCTTGAGCACGGCCGGGTGGTACTCCGCGCGGCGCAGCGCCGAGCGCACGGCATCCGTGAACGCCGGGTTCGAGGAGGAGACCACGCCGAACGTGTTCATCTCCACGAGCCCCGTGGTATCCACCACGAACTCGGCCAGCACGCGGCCCTCGACGCCCTGGCGGTACAGCGTCTCGGGATAGCGCGGGTTCACCGGCTCCGCCGTGTCGGGCATCACCGCCTGGTCCACCTGCTCCGCCGTGTACACCTTGAGCGTGGCCACGAGCGCCGCCAGCTCCTCGGCGCTGATGGATTTCGACTTCTTGCCCTTGGGCTCCGGCATCTTGGTCCACAGGGCGATCACGCCGCACGAGCCCATTCCGTCCACCCACATGAGCTGGGCCGGCACCGTGGACGCGCCCATGTAGATCTCGATCCCCTCGAACGTGCGGGGGTCGAAGACGTCGGTGTCCAGGTAGCCCGCGCTCGCCGGCGCGCCGTCCAGCCAGACGAGCGGCGTGCACCGCCGGCCGCGCATGGTGACCACGCTGCCGGTGGGAGTGGTGGTGACCTTCAAGCCCGGCACCGTGCGGAACAGATCCGACACGCGCATCGGGTTCCGCTTCATGATCTGCTCGTAGGTGAAGAAGTGCCCGCCCAGCCCCAGGTCGCGCCGCCGGTAGAAGTCCGCCATGCGGCCGGTGTACGTGGGCCGTCCCGCCTCCACCACCACTGGCGAGAGGGTCTGCGGTACGCGCTCCACCACCAGCGGCACGTCGATCGCGCCGCCGTCGGTCACGGAGATGGGCACCGCGGAGGGGCGGAAGCCGAGGCGCCGCACGCGCAGCGTGGCCATGCCGGCGCGGATACCCGGCAGACGGAAGGCGCCCTCGGCGTTCGAGTACGTCTGATGCCCCGTCTCCTCCACGGTGACCTCGGCGCCCCCGATGGGCTGGCCGTCGGCGTCGCGCACCACGCCGGCCACCACGCCCCCGGCCGGGGGCTGGGCGCCGAGCGGCAGCGCCCCGACGATGAGGGCGGCGGTGCCGAGGGGCGCGAGCAGGCGCCTTGCCGTGAGCGACAGGGCGCGGACAGAAGCGGTCATCGGCACGCCTCGAGCCCCACGAGGGGCGGCAGGCGGAGAAGCTCGCGCGACACCGTGTGGTCTCCGCACCGCACGGCATCACCACGGCGCGGCGCGCCGCGGCGGAACTGCCGGGGAATCCGGGGCGCGCTTCCCTCGTGCCGCGAGCCACCGCGGAGCGACGCCCCTCGATCGGGAAGGTACGGCCCGTGTACGGCACCAGCAAGACACCAGTGGCGGCGGACTGTAGGGATGCTGTAAACGCACGGATGTACGGAATCTGTCAACTCTTGCCCGCCCCCTCGGTGCCGGCCGCCACGCGGCAGACCCGGGGTGCCGCTGGACGCCCTACCCCGGCCCGATAGATTCCACCCGCGATGCAGCTTCGCGCGTGGTTCTGTTTGCAGCTCCGTCGGCGACGGCCAGTGCGGCCGCGCTGAGTCGGACTCCGGGGGGTGCCCGCCGCCTCCGCGCAGGGGCGCGGGCGCGGCGGGCACCCCCCGTGCTTCTACCGGGGAGCGCGCTCCCCGAGCTGGGACATGCACCAAGACCCTGGCACAACCGCCCCGTCCGGCGACGGCGCCCCCGCGGCGCCCGACGGACCGGCCGCACCCGTCGCCGCAGCGCCCGCCGCCGCCGGCGCCACCCTCCCCCCGGCCGTCGAGTCCGTCGCTCTCTCCGGCCACCATGTCTCCAGCGACCCGCGCGGCAAGCGGCTGGCGCTGCTCACGCTCACCGCGCTCGGCGTGGTGTACGGGGACATCGGCACCAGCCCGCTCTACGCGATGCGCGAGTGCTTCGCGCCGCACTACGGGCTGGCGCCCACGCGCACCAACGTCCACGGCGTGCTCTCGCTCATCGTGTGGGCGCTCATCCTGGTGGTCAGCGTCAAGTACGTCATCTTCATCCTCCGCGCCGACAACCACGGCGAGGGCGGCGTGATGGCGCTGCTCGCGCTCCTCCTGCAGCGGCAGCGGCGCGGCACCCAGCGCGGGCGGCGCGCCGTGCTCATCACGCTCGGGCTCTTCGGCTCGGCCCTGCTCTACGGCGACGGGATGATCACCCCCGCCATCTCGGTGCTGAGCGCCGTGGAGGGGCTCGAGATCGCGACGCCGGCGCTGCAGCAGTTCGTCATCCCGGCCACCCTCGTGATCCTCGTGCTGCTCTTCTGGTTCCAGCACAAGGGCACCGCGCGCGTGGGCACCATCCTGGGGCCACTCATGGTGGTCTGGTTCGCCACCATCGCCGTCCTCGGCGTCCGCGAGATCGCGCACGCGCCGTCCATCCTGCTGGCGGTGAATCCCTGGTACGCCGTCCAGTTCCTCTTCGCGCACCCCGGCCTCTCGTTCGTGGTGCTGGGTGCGGTGGTGCTGGTGATCACCGGTGGCGAGGCGCTCTACGCCGACATGGGGCACTTCGGAAAGCGGCCCATCCGCCTGGCGTGGTTCGGCTTCGTGCTGCCGGCGCTCCTGCTCAACTACTTCGGGCAGGGCGCGCTCCTGCTGCGCATGCCGGAGGCCGTGGCCAACCCGTTCTACCTGCTCGCGCCGCGCGCCTTCATGATCCCGCTGCTCATCATCGCCACGCTGGCGGCCATCGTCGCCTCGCAGGCGCTGATCTCGGGCGCCTTCTCGCTCACGCAGCAGTGCATCCAGCTGGGCTTCAGCCCGCGGCTCACCATCGCGCACACCTCGGCGCACGAGGCCGGGCAGATCTACATCCGCGAGGTGAACATCCTCATCGCCATCGGCACCATCCTGCTCGTGCTCGGCTTCGGCTCGGCCACCGCGCTCGGCGCCGCGTACGGGGTGGCCGTCACCGGCACCATGACCATCACCACGGTGCTGTTCTTCGTCATCACGCGCACGCACTGGAAGTGGCCGCTCTGGCGGTCGCTCGCCTTCCTCGTGTTCTTCCTGGCCATCGACCTCAGCTTCTTCACCTCCAACCTGCTCAAGATCGGACGCGGGGGATGGGTGCCGCTGGTGATCGCCGCCGGCGCGTTCATCCTGATGTCCACCTGGAAGAAGGGCCGGCTGATCCTCGCCGCCATCCTGCGCCGCGGCTCGCTGCCCATGCCGCTCTTCCTGGAGGACGTGGAGCGCCGCAAGCCGGTGCGGGTGTCGGGCACGGCCATCTTCATGACGTCGGATCCCGAGGGCGCGCCGGTGGTGCTGCTGCACCACCTGAAGCACAACAAGGTGCTGCACGAGCAGGTGATCCTCCTCTCCGTGCACTCGGCCCGGGTGCCGGAGATCCCGGCCGACCAGCGCGTGAAGATCGAGGAGCTGGGGCAGGGCTTCTGGCGGGTGGTGGCCACCTACGGCTTCATGCAGACGCCGGACATGCTCGACATCCTCACCAACTGCTCGCGCGCCGGGCTCACGACGGCCAGGCTCACGGAGATCTCGTACTATCTGGGCCGCGAGCGGCTGCTGCCCATCGGCACCTCGCGCATGGCCCGCTGGCGCAAGCAGCTGTTCGTCGTCATGGGGCGCAACGCCCAGTCGGCCACCGCGTTCTTCGGCATCCCGCCCAACCGGGTGGTGGAGCTGGGGACGCAGATCGAGTTCTGAGCAGGCGCGTTGCCGCCGGCCCTTTCACCGCTCGCTGCTCCATCCCTCTCCACCGCGCCATGACCCGCCTCTGCCTGCTCCCCGCGCTCGTCGCGCTCGCCGCGCCCCTCCCCGCGCAGCTCGCGGCGCCGCTCGGGGCGCAGCAGCCGGCAGCGGCCACTCGCGACGACGCCGCCTTCTCGTTCTACGACCGCGGCCCGTACCGCCCGCAGGTGCCGCGCCCGGACAGCCTGCTCGGCTACGCCATCGGCGAGATGAACACCCAGTACGCGCAACAGGAGCGCGTGCTGCTGGGCATGGCCGCCGCGGCGTCGGACCGGGTGCGGGTGGAGGCGTTCGCGACGTCCGCCGAGGGGCGCACCATGCGGCTGTACGTGGTCACCGCGCCCGAGAACCTGCAGCGACTGGATGCGATCCGCGCCGATCTGGACGCGCTCGCCGACCCCCGCGGCCGCACCACCGCGCAGCTGGACGCGCTGGCCGAGCGCACGCCCGCCGTGGTGATGCTCTCCTTCAGCGTGCACGGCAACGAGTCGCCCGGCTTCGAGGCCGCCATGCCGGTGCTCTACCAGCTCGCCGCCAGCACCGAGCCGGCCACGCTCGACATGCTGCGCCGCACCATCGTCGTCATCAATCCCAGCTCCAACCCGGACGGGCACGAGCGCTTCGCGGTGTGGTACAACTCCGTGGGCGTGCGCGACCCCGACCCCGAATCGCTGGAGCACGACGAGCCATGGAGCGTGCAGGGACGGTACAACCACTACCGGTTCGACATGAACCGCGACGTGATCGCCAGCACGCAGCGCGAGGTGCAGGGCCTCCTGCGCGCGATGCTGCGGTGGCATCCCGTGGTGGCGGTGGACCTGCACGGCATGACCGAGCAGTACTTCTTCCCGCCCGCCGCGCGGCCGGTGAACGCCAACATCGGCGCCGCGTCGGCCAAGTGGCTCGAGGCCATCGGCCGCGGCAACGCCGCCGCGTTCGACCGCTTCGGCTGGCTGTACTACGTCCGCGACGTCTTCGATCTCTACTATCCCGGCTACTGGGACACCTGGCCGGCGCTCACCGGCGCCACGGGCATGACGTACGAGACCGATGGCGGCGGGTGGAAGGGCATCCTCTGGCGCCGCGACGACGGCTCCCTCCTGTCGTTCCGCGACGGCATCGCCAAGCACCACGTGGCGGCGCTGGCCACCATCGCGACCACCGCGGCGCGCGCCGGCGAGCGCGTGCGCGACTACGTGCGGTTCCGCCAGGAGGCCGTGGCCTCCGGCCGCGACGAGCGCATGAAGCGCGTGCTGTTCGCGCCCGGCAACGACCCCGCGGCGGCCGCCGATCTCGCGCTCGCGCTGGGCCGCGCGGGCATCGAGGTGCGGCGCGCGAACGAGGCGTTCACGAGCGGGCGCGCGGTGCCGTTCGATGCGCGCGTGGCCGCCGGCGGCCGCCGCTTCGAGGCCGGCACGTACGTGGTGGATCTCGCGCAGCCGCAGGGGCGGCTCGCCCGCGCCATCCTCGAGCCGGTGCCGGCCATCGACTCGGCGTTCGCCAGCGCGCAGCTCGCGAAGTTCCGCCGCAACGCGCGCCGCGGTCCGCAGGGCCAGCAGGAGGGCTACGAGTTCTACGACATCACGGCGTGGTCGCTGCCCGTGGCGTTCGGCGTGGAGGCATGGTACACCGAGGACGCCGGCGACGTGCGCGGCGAGCTGCTCCCCGCGCCGCCGGGTGGCCCGGTGGCCGGCGTGCCGCTGCTCGACAGCGTGCGCGTTCCCGCCAGTGTCGGCGGCGGCGTCACCGGCGGAGCGCAGGCGCGCTCGGCGTACGTCTTCGGCCCCGAGCGCAGCGGCGCCACCCCGCTCGCCGTGGATCTCATGCGGCAGGGCGTGCGGGTGGCGGTGGCCACGCAGCCCATCGACGCGGGCGGCCGCCGCTGGCCGCGCGGCACCTACGTGGTGCGCGTGTCCCGCAACGACAGCACGCTCTTCGGCCGGGTGGACCGGCTGGCGCGTGCGCGCGGCGTGGAGGTGGCGGCCATCGGGTCCGCGTTCGCCGACAGCGGCCAGTAC
>DATANT010000466.1:0-8106 GCA_036266115.1 Gemmatimonadaceae bacterium
CTCGCGCGGCGGGGTGCAGGTGGACGGCGTGCCATCGGCCGCGGCGGTGAACATGGAGGAGCGGCTCGGCGCCTGTGGCGACGGCGGCGCGAGCTACGCTACCGATGCGGCGGAGTGCGGCCGATGTGGGTACCGCGCGGCAGGGTGGTGTGCAGGGGTGGAGGCGACGACGACGCCCTGAGAGACGTCGGGGCCGATGCGCGCGTCGGGTGCCCGACGGCATCGCGCTCGCCGTACTGCGTCGGAGGAGTTGCACCGCTCCCGGCGCACCGAGCACGCGCAGATGGAGGACACGGTGGGGTGAGCGTGACGGCGGTGAGCGCGCCGCCGCGCGCTCGCACCGGAGCGCCGACGATCGCGTCCACCTCCGCCAGCTCGTCGTTCGTCAGTCGCCAGCCTGCTGCTGCCACGTTCGCGGTCACCTGCTCCGGCTTCGTGGCGCCGGCGATGACCGACGCCACCAGGCGGTGCGCGATCAGCCAACCGAAGGCGAGTTCGAGCACCGTGTGCCGCCGCGATTCCGCGAACGCGATGAGCCGCTCCACCAGGGCGAGCTCGTCCTCGGACACCCGGCTGCCCGTCTTGCCGTCGCTCGCGAGGCGGCTGCCCGCGGGTGCCGGCTTTCCCGCGCGATACTTGCCGGTGAGCAGACCGCTGGCGAGCGGAAAGTACGGAATGAAGGCGAGCCCGAGCCGCTCGCACTCCGCCAGCACCCCCTGCTCCGGCTCGCGATTCAGCAGGCTGTACTCGTTCTGCACGCTCACGAAGCGGGCCGCGCCAGGCGGCGCCGCGCCGTTCGCCTCGCGCAGCTGCTCGGCGGAGAAGTTGGAGCAGCCGATCTCGCGCACCTTGCCGGCCCGCACCAGCTCGTCCAGCGCGCCCAGCGTCTCGGCGATCGGCACCGAGGGGTCGGGCTCGTGAATCTGGTACAGGTCGATGTGATCCGTCCCGAGCCGGCGCAGGCTGTCCTCTGCTGCCTGCCGTACGTACTCAGGCCGCGCGCCGCGGCGCCGCTCGTCCATGGGCTTGCCGAACTTGGTGGCGATCATCACCTCGTCGCGGCGCGCGCCGAGCGCGCGGCCCAGGTACTCCTCGCTCTCGCCCTTGGCGTAGATGTCCGCCGTGTCGAACAACGTGATGCCGGCGTCGAGCGCGGCGTGCACCACGCGCTCGGTGCCGGCGGCGTCCAGGCGGCGACCGAAGTTGTTGCAGCCCAGGCCGACGACGGAGACCGTGAGCGAGCCGATGCGGCGGGTGTTCATGGGTGTGTCTCGAAGATGCCAGGGTGAACGCCGTGGACGCGCGGATCGTGCCGAAGGGCCCCGGTGCCCCGTGGGATCGCGCTCAGGCCGGCGGGGCGGCGGCGAGCCCCGCCACCGCAGCCACCGAGACCAACAGGCGAATGCCCGTTTCCAGAGCATCCGGATGGATCGTGAAGCCGGGCTGGTGCACGTCCACGTCTCCCAGGCCGTCCTTCGAGATCCCGAGGCCGAAGTACAGGCTCGGCACCTTCGCGGTATAGAACGCGAAGTCCTCGGAGAACATGCCGCGATACGGCGAGGTGTCCACGGTGCCGGGCCACGTGGTGCGCAAGCGCCCCACGACCGCGTCAAAGAGCGCCGGATCGTTCACGGTAGGCGGGGATCCCTTCACCACGGTGACGTGCGCCGCCACGCCGAGCGCGGCCGCCATTCCGTCCGCCTGCTGCCGTACGAGCGCGGCGATGGATGGCTCGCCCGCGGGGCCCGACGCCTCCACGTCCTCGAACGCGCGGATGGTGCCGCGAATCACCGCGGAATCGGGGAGGACGTTCACCTGGTCCGCGGTGCCGGCCTGGAGGTACGCGACGCTGATCACCGCCGGCCGCCCCAGGATGTCCAGCCGGCGAGCCGGCAGCTCGGCCACGGCCGCCGCGATGCGGGCCGCGGCCACCGGCACGTCGCCGCCCCGGAACGGCTGCGCGGCGTGCGACTGACCGCCGGTCACCGTGATCGTGAACGAGTTGCTGCCCGCCATCGTGGGACCCGGCGACGCGCTCACCGTGCCCACCGGCATGCGCGCCACCGCGTGCTGGGCGAAGATCGCCTGCACGCCGAGCCGTTCCAGGATCCCCTCGTTCACGATGTCGTCCGCGCCGCCGCGCGTCTCCTCGGCGGGCTGGAACACGAAGACGATGCGGCCGGTGAGCCGCTCGCGCTGGCGAAAGAGCGCGTCCGCCGCGCCGAGCAGGATGGCCGCATGCGCGTCGTGCCCGCAGTTGTGCATCACGCCGGCCACGCGCGAGCGCGGGTCGTGCGTCTCCGGCTCGTGGGAGCGTCGCGCATCCATCTCCGCCCGCAGTGCGATGGTGGGACCGGGGCGCCCGGTCTCGAGCACGGTGATCACGGCGGTGGGCGCCAGCTCCGACGGCACGAACTGGGTGTAACCGATGCGCTCGAGCGCCGCACGCAGCAGGCGCTGCGTCTCCACCTCCTGCTTGCCGAGCTCCGGGTGCTCGTGGATGGCGCGGTAGGTGGCGTGCGCGAGGCGCACGGCGGTCGGGTGCACGGTGACGGCAGTTGACGAACTGGCCGGCTGCACGCGAGCGGCCTGCGCGGCGAGCGGATCGCCAGTGCCAAGCGCCAGCATCGCGCCGGCGATGGGCACGAGGATGCGGGCCGGACGGGTCGATCCGCCCGGGATGATACTCCAGCTCATGGTGCTCTGCCTATCTGGAACGGGGAAGGCGCTCCACGCACGTGGTGTCGATGAAGCGGAACAGCGTCCATGCGCCGCGGCACAGCCGTGGATCGTGCCCGGGCAGGTGGGAATATGGCGTGAGCGCAGCGCGGAAGCGCGCCCGGGGCCAACGTCGCCGCGCGCTCACATACCTACGCCGTCCGCTCGCGCCCTCCACGCTCATGGTCCGTCACTCGATGTTGAGCGCCTCCATGGGCTGGATTCGCGCCGCCCTGCGCCCGGGTAGCCAGCAGGCCGCGAGCGCAACTGCGAGCAGCAGCAACGACGTCGCGACGACGGTGGCGGCGTCCGTTGCGCTCACCTCGAAGAGCACCGCCTGCAGCACCGGCATTCCCTGCAGCGAGACGAGCACGCCGAGCGCCAGCCCCGCCGTCGCCCGGATCATCCCGCGGCGCACCACCATGCCCACCACCGCGGCGCGGTCGGCGCCCAGCGCGATGCGCACGCCGATCTCCTTGCGCTGCTGGGCGACCACGTACGACATGACGCCGAACACGCCCAGCGCCGCCAGCACGACGGCCGCCGCCGCGAAGGCACCCAGAAGCCACGTCAGGCGGCGTGGGTTGGCGATGGAGGTGGCGAGCCGTTCCTCCATGGTCGTGAGATCGCGGACTGGCACGTCGGGATCGAGGGAGCGGAGGCGCTCCCGGATCGGGCTCACCACGCTCGACGGCGCGACGGCCGTCCGGACGACCAGGTAGAGCGACGACTGCGGCGCCTGGAGCACCGATTCGTAGACCGCCTCGCCGCTCCCCGCGAGCCCCTCGTACTTCACGTCGCCCACCACGCCCACCACGGTGGACGGCACGCACTCGCGGCATCCGCCCACGTACATGCGCTTGCCGATGGCGCTCTCGCCGGGGAAGTAGCGCCGGGCCCACGCATGGCTCACCAGCACCACCGGTGGGGCGTCGGCGTCGTCCGCCTCATCGAAGAGCCGGCCCTCCACCAGCGGAACGCCCAGGGCCGCGAAGAGCTCCGGGGTCACCCACGACCACGGGGCCACCGGCTCCGCGCCGCCCGGCGGCACGGGCTTCTCCAGGAGATCGAAGTTGTTGGTCTCACCGTAGTTGTCCGGGGGAAGCGACGTGGCGAGGCCGGCCTCCACCACACCCGGCACCTCCCGGACCCGCCGCCGCGCGTCGTCCCAGAAGCGCAGCACCGTGGCCGGCTCGGAGTCGGCGGTGGCGGGGCGGGAGATGTGGGACGTGAGCAGGTTCCTCGCCTCGAAGCCCGGGTCCACACGCTGGAGCTTCGCGAACGAGTGCAGGAGCAGTCCCGCCGCCAGCAGCAGCGGGAGCGCCAGCGCGAACTCCGCCGCCACCAGCGCGCCCTGGAAGAGCTGTGCGCTCCGCGCCGTGCCGGAGCCGCGCTCGCCGCTCCGCATGTCGGAGCCGAGCGAGCGCGACATGCCGAACGCGAGGGGATAGATGCCGACGATGGCGCCGCTGACCAGCGCCGCCATCGCGGTGAAGACGACGGCCCGCAGATCGAGACTCGCCTCGTGCAGGCGCGGCAGCTCCGGGCCCACGACGCTCAGCGCCCGGAGCCCGAGCACCGCGACCGCGAGCCCCACCACCCCGCCCAGCCCACCGAGCACCAGGCTCTCCGTCAGCAGCAGCCGAGCGAGCCGTGACCGCCGCGCCCCCAGCGCCGATCGCACCGCGATCTCTCGCCGGCGGCCCGTCGCGCGCACGAGCATCAGGTTCGCCACGTTGGCGATGGCGATCAGGAGAACCAGCCCGACGGCAATGGCGAGGACGGTGAGCGGCCGCGAGGCGTCGCCGACGATCACCTCGTGCAGCGAGTAGGGCGTGAGGCGCGCGGTGCGATCCTGAAAGCCGCTGGCCCAGAGCGGGAAGATGCGCTCGCTGATGCCCGCCAGATCGCGGGCGGCGGCATCGAGCGTGACGCCGTCCCTGAGACGGCCGATGCCCACGAACCCGAAGGGGCCGCGTCGTGACGGCGTCGGAAGCTGGAGTATCGGCCAGACGCCGGCCTCCATCCCCGCGTACTCCGACACCCCGCGGGGAAGGACCCCGACCACCGTGTAGCTCACCCGATCGAGCATCAGGGTCCGGCCGATCGGGTCGCCGACTCCGAAGTACCGCTCCCAGAAGTCCTGGCTCACGATGACGCGCGGCGGCGCGCCGAGCACGTCGTCGCCGTCCTGGAAGCCCCCGCCCCGCACCAGCTGCACGCCCAACGTACGGAAGAACCCGGAAGTCACCCGGCCCACGCGCACCCACTCGGCCTGCCCTCCCGTGGAGAGTGCGGCGCCCCCAGGCTCGAGCAGCGCCACCGACTCGAAGCTGCGCTGCTGCTCCTTGATGGCCTGCCAGTCGGCGTTGGAGATCGTCCACCGGTTGGTGGGGGAGTTCTGCTCGTAGATCCGCACGAGCCGCTCCGGCGTCGGATACGGGAGCGGTGCCAGCAGCACGGCACTGATGGCGCTGAACACCGCCGATGTCGCTCCGATCCCGAGTGCCAGCGTCAGGATGGCCGTGAGCGCGAAGCCGGGGCTGCGACGAAGCCCCCGCAGCGCATAGCGGACGTCGGCCACCAGCTCCTCCAGCGCCCGCCCGATCCGCGCGTCACGGGCTTCCTCCTTGAACCGCTCCACGCCGCCGAAGGCCACCCGCGCGCGCCGCCACGCCTCGGCGGCTGGTATCCCCGCGCGAATCAGCTCCGCGGCCTCCATCTCCACATGGAAGCGCATCTCGTCGTCCATCTCGCGCTCCAGCGCGGGGCGACGCGTGAGGGCGCGAAGGCGGCGGCGCAGCCGTGCGATCGAGTGGCGCATGAGGACACTCCCGCAGGAGGTGGACGTCAGGTGGCCAGCAACACCTGGTCGACGGCCGCCGCGAAGAGCCGCCAGCTCGCCTGCTCCGCGGCGAACTGCCGGCGGCCGTCAGGGGTGAGCGTGTAGAACTTCACGCGCCGCCCCTCGGGGCTCACCCCCCACTCGGCGCTGATCCAGCCGCGGTCCTCGAGGCGGTAGAGGGCGGGATAGAGCGAGCCCTGGTTCACCTGGAGCACGTCGCTGGAGAGCTGGCGGATGCGCTTGGAGATCGCCCATCCGTGGAGCGGGGCGAGCACGAGGCTCTTGAGGACGAGGAGGTCCAGGGTGCCCTGGAGGAGGTCGGCGCGGTCGGCCATGGGGCGGGTCTCCGTCGGCGGGATACCTTGACAGTCGACAACACTATTCACGGTGTATTGTCGACTGTCAAGGTATCAGATGGCTCGCCTGCATACCGAGCTCATGGGTTGCGTTCGCGCCGCGCGGAGAGTCAGTTGGGCGGCGCCTCGGCCACGGGCCGAGGCGATGGCCAGCTCCGCGACCCTGCGCGAGTGGCCGGCTGCCGCATCGCGCTCGCCCCCACCTGAGTGCCTGGCGGAGGCCAGCGTCGCGGCCCGCCCCCCGATCCTCCCACTCCCCCACATGTCCCGCACGACACTCTCCCGCCTCGCGCTCGCCCTCGCGCTCTTCTCGACCGCCGGCTGCTACCATGCCGTGGTCGACACCGGCCGTCCCGCCGACACGAAGGTGGTCGACAAGCCGTGGGTCTCGACCTTCGTCTTCGGCCTCGTGCCGGCGCAGGTGATCAACGTGGCCGCGGAATGTCCGCGCGGCATCGCGAAGGTGGAAACCCAGCAGACGTTCGTGAACGGTCTCGTGGGGGTGGTCACGCTCGGCATCTACACGCCGCAGTCGGCGCGCATCACCTGCGCCGCCGCGCGCACCGCCGCCGCCGACACGTCGCCGATGGTCACGGCCGCCGACTCCTCGCTCGACGCGCGCCGCGCCGCCGTGAACGCCGCCGCCGAGCAGGCCGCTGCGACGCAGTCGGCCGTGCTCGTGAGGTTCTGATCGAATGCCCACCCGAGACCTATCACTCATGCCCCGCCTTCGCCTCATCGCGCTCGCTCTGGCCGCGACCTTGTCCACGGGTTGCTATCGCGTGACCGTCGTCGCCGGCGACGCTCCCGCACCGGTGTCGGCTCCCACCGTCGATACACCGTGGGCGCACGGCTTCGTGCTCGGCCTGGTGCCGCCAGCGGCCGTCTCCACCGAGCAGAAGTGCAAGGATGGCGTACATCAGGTCATGACGCAGCGCAGCTTCCTGAACGGCCTCGTCAACGCCATCACGTACAACCTCTACACGCCCATGCAGATCACGGCGACCTGCGCGAGCGCCGGGCGCCAGGCGTCGCTGATGCCGCAGCCGGATTCGGCCGCGACGCTGGGCGCGGCGATCGTGGCCACGAGCACGACCAGGCCGTGACCGTGTAGGCGAGCGCTGCTCGCCGCAACGACCGAGGGCACGCGTCCAGCTGGACGCGTGCCCTCGGTCGTTCCAGCCGCTCCGCGGCTCAGGACGAGCCGTGGAATCGGCGGTGCAGATCGTGGACCTGCTCCGCGAGGTCGGGAATCGGACCCTCCACCATCAGGTCCGGCACGACGTCGCGGATCCCGAGGCTCCGCACGGGAGGCGCGGGAACCCCGAGCTCGGCGAGCCACGACGCGAGCTGCTCGGAGGAGCTCACGTATACGATGCGGCCCAGCCCCACCCAGCCGTGCGCGGCGGAGCACATGGGGCAGTGCTCGCCCGAGGTGAAGACGGTCGCCTCCGCTCGTTCCGCGGGCGTCAGGTGCGCCGCGGCCCAGCGCGCCAGCTCGAACTCGGGATGGCGCGTGGGATCGCCGGAGCCCACGCGATTGCGATCCTCGGCGAGCACCGTCCCATCGGCGGCGACGAGCACGGAGCCGAACGGCTCGTCGCCCGCCTCCAGGGCCTCGGCGGCCAGCTCCACGCAGCGGCGAAGGTGCCGCAGTTCACTGTCGTTCGAAATGGTCGTCTCCCGAGATCGTCGCATGGAAGGATCGCCGTGGTGGAGTGGGCTGTCGACTCCCCATTCTCTCTTGCGGTCGCCCGCTGATACGCGCGCGCGGCGAGGGCGCGATACCGCACGCCGTAGCGATCCGATCGCTGCGCAAGGCGCCGCGCCAAGCGGCGTCTTGCGTGGATCTCGCTCGTGGAGAGTATTGGGTGCGCCGCCCTTGGCGTTCGCGATCGCACTCGCGGGGAGGTGCGCCACCATGAGCTCTGCATCCCTCACCATCCTCCGACGATTCGCTGTCGTGGCCGCCGCGGTCGCGCTCCTCACCGGAGCCGGGCGGGAATCGGCTGTCGCCCAGGACATGCAACGGACGGCGGACGTGGCCACCTCCCCCGACGGCATTCGCATCGCGTACGAGGCACATGGAGAGGGGACGCCGGCCCTCGTGTTCGTCCACGGCTGGTCGTGCGACCGGAGCTACTGGAACGCGCAACTCGGCCCGTTCTCCCGGCGGTACCGGGTGGT
>DATANT010000467.1:0-10436 GCA_036266115.1 Gemmatimonadaceae bacterium
ACGCGGGCCGCATCCGGCTCACCGACAGCCAGGGCGGCGACTCGCCGCTCGCGTTCTCGCTCTCGGTGACGCGCGCCGGCAGCGGCGAGGTGCAGGGGCTGGGCGGCACCGAGGTGGACACCGTGGGCCGCAGCCGCACCGTGGTGGCGGGCTCCGACGCGCGGCTGCGCGTGGACGGCGTGCTGCTCACCCGCGGCAGCAACACCATCTCGGACGCGCTGGCCGGCGTCACGCTCACGCTGCAGAACGCGGAGGTGGGCACTACGGTGGGCGTCACCGTCGCCCACGATCTGGACCGGGCGGTGAAGGCCACGCAGGACTTCGCGATGGCCTACAACAACGTGCTCGCGTTCACGAAGGCGCAGTCCGTGCCTGGCGCGCCGCTCGCCTCCAACGGCACGCTGCGGGCGGCCATGTCGTCGCTCACCAACGTGATGCTCACCGACGTGGCCGGGTTGGCCGGTTCGCCGTACAGCCGCGCCACCCTGGCCGGCGTCTCGCTGTCGCGCACCGGCACGCTGGACGTGGACGCCACCGCGCTCAAGGCTGCCCTCGGCACCAACCTGGATGCCGTGCGCGCCCTCTTCGGCCGCGGCGGCTCGCCCACCGACGCCCAGGTGTCGTTCGTCACCGGCGGCGAGGGCACGGTGCCCGGCCGCTACGCGGTGGAGATCACCGCGGCCGCCACGCGCGGCGCGGTGACCGGAGCCGGGTTCGCGGGCACCTACGCCGATGACGGCACGGCGGACTCCATCACCATCACCGACGCGGGCGGAAAGGTGAGCACGGTGGAGCTGCGCAACGGGGACTCACTGGACGCCATCGTCACGCGGCTGAACGCGGACTTCGCGGCCAGGGGCATGCGCCTGGTGGCGAGCGACGTGGGCGGCCAGCTGCGGCTCCAGGCCGCGGATCACGGCAGCGCGCCGGCGTTCACCGTGGCCTACGCGGGCGGCGGTGCCGACGGCTCCGCGCAGCTCGGTCTGGCCGCCGGCACCTACACGGGCACCGACGTGGCGGGCACCATCGGCGGGCACGCGGCCACCGGCCGCGGACAGGTGCTCACCGGTGCGGTGGGCACCGCGGTGGCGGGGCTGGCCGTGAGCTACACCGGCACCACCGCGCGCAGCGCCGGCGAGATCGGCTACGCGCTGGGCGTGGCCGGCATGATGGAGCGGGTGGTGGACGGCGTGGTGCGCAACGGCGACGGCACGGTGGCCGTGCAGAACACGTCCATCGAGACGTCCATCACGTCACTGCAGCGACGTGCCGACGACGTGCAGGCGCGTCTCGAGCGTCGTCGGGAATCGCTCGTGCGCCAGTTCACGGCCATGGAATCGGCCATCTCGCGCATGAACGCGCAGGGCAGCTGGCTCGCCTCGCAGTTGAAGATGCTTCAAGGTTCCGACAGGTGATGCCGATACTCCAGGCAGACACCAGCCAGGATGAATTCGTGAGCTACGCCAAGCACGCCGCGCACTACCAGGAAGCCGCCGCCCTCTCGGCCTCGCCGGGACAGCTCGTGGTCATGCTGTACGATCACGCGCTGCTCAACCTGCGCCGCGCCCGCATGGCCATGGAGCGCGGAGACGTGGAGCAGCGCGGCGTCACGCTCGATCGTGCCCGCAACGTGATCTCGGAGCTGCTCTCCACGCTGGATGCGGAGCGCGGCGGCGAGGTGGCCAACAACCTGAGCGCGCTCTACGTCTTCCTGTTCGGTGAGCTGGTGGACATGGGCAGCCGCCCCGACGTCGCGCGGCTGGAGCGCGTGACCGCCATGGTATCGGAGCTGCGCGACGCGTTCGCCGAGATCGCCGCCGCCCGCCCTTCCGCCCTGGAAGTCGCATGACGAGCATGCTGGCGCACCAGGCCGCCCGCGCCCAGGCGCTGCTGGACCGCATCGCCGAGGTGAGCGACGTGCGCGACGTCCCCGGCGAGTCCGCCGGCATCGACCTGGTGGTGGAGGCGCTCGGGCAGCGCGAGGCCCTCCTGGCCGACCTGCAGCCGGTGGTGGCCCAGCTGGGCGCGCTCCGGTCGCAGATGGTGGCCCAGAGCGCGGCCAGCCCCAGCGCCCACGCCTACGCGCTGGCGCTCGCGCCGGTGGAGCAGGCGGCCGGGCGCGCGCTGCACTTTCACCAGGTGCTGCTGGACAAGCTCCAGGCCATGCGGGCCGAGGTGGTGGGGGAGCTCGATCATCTGGATCGGCTGGGGGAGCTGGCCACCGCCTACGGGGCCAATGAGCCCGGCGTGCGGCGGCTGGACTTGCGCCGCTGAGTCCGGATTGACCTTTTGGTGCTAAAGTTCGTCCCTGATTCAGCCGATAGTCGGTAGGAACGAGGAGAGTCCATGCGAATCGAACGCGGCGTCAGCGACGCCATCCAGCCCAAGCCCCCCGCCGACCCACGCGAGATCGCCTCGCCGGCCGGCCCCGTGGCTCCCGCCCAGCCGGTGCCGCCGGTCTCGCGCCCCGACCGGGTGGAGATCTCCGACGCCGGGCGCGCGCTCGCCGCGGGCGAGACGGGCACGGGCGTCACGGCCGAACGCGCCGAGCTGAGTGCCGAACGGCTCGCCGAGCTGCGCCAGCGCGTGCTCAGCGGCGCCTACAACTCCACCGAGATGGTGGACCAGGTGGCTCGCCGCCTGCTCGAGTCGGGTGACGTCTGATCACCGTCGCCGCCCGCGCGTCCCACATCACGGCGCTCCGCCGAACAGCTGAACAGAGGTCACTGACGTCATGAAGTTCCTGGTTGCGGACGACTCGGCCACCATGCGCCGGATCGTCGTGAACTCGCTCAACCGACTGGGCTATCCCGATTGCGTGGAAGCCGTGGACGGGCGTGACGCGCTCGACAAGTTCGACGCGTCCATCCGCATGGTGATCACGGATTGGAACATGCCCAACATGTCGGGCACCGATCTCGCGCGCGCCCTGCGCGCGCGCGCGGATGGCCGACAGGTGCCGATCCTCATGGTCACCGCGCGCAGCGTGCGCGAGGACATCATGGCGGCGCTGGAGGCGGGCGTCAGCAACTACATCGTGAAGCCCTTCACCCCGCAGGTACTCAAGGAGAAGATCGACGCGCTCCTCGAGGCCCCGGTCGCGAGCTGACCATGGATGGCACCGGGCCGGCCTCGGGGAACCGCACGGCGGAGCTGCTCTACGACTCCGAGGCCACGCTTCGCCTGGTGGGCCGCGAGCTGGAGGCGCTGCGCGACCTCGCGCCCGCCGCGCCGCAGGAGGACGCCCTGACCGCCGCCCAGCTGGCCGCCGAGGCGGAGGTCGGCAGCGCCCTGGAAGGGCTGCCGCACCTGCTGCAGCGCGCCAGCCTGGAGATCGGCAGCGCGCTCCGCAGCCTGCGCGAGTGCCGGCAGGCGCTCAAGCATTCCGCGCTGGACCAGCTGCAGGTGACCCACGCCAAGCTGCGCGAGGTGACCTCGGCCACCGAGGTGGCCACCATCGACATCATGGACGGCCTGGACCGCGCCCAGCAGCTGGTGGACGAGCTGGAGGCCACCGATGGCGATCCGGCCGCCGCCGAGCGCCGCGGCGTGCTGCGCACCGAGCTGCGGAACGAGATGTTCGCCGTCACCGGCTTCCTGCAGTTCCAGGACCTCACCACCCAGCAGCTGGAGCACGCCGCCAGCGCGCTGCTGGAGGTGGAGGAGCGGCTGGCGCAGCTGGCGTCGCTCTTCGATCCGCGGCAGGCCATGCTTGGCGAGCCGGCCAGCGGGAGCGTCGACGGCGCCGGTGGCGCCGCCGGGCAGACGTTCGCGCCCGACGCGGCCTACGGCAGCGCCACCGCGCGCCAGGACGTGGTGGAGTCGGTGCTGCGCACGGCGCGCCCGAAGGGCTGAACGCCCCGCCGGTCGTCGCCCGCCGATGACCCGCTGACGGCCGCGTATTCCGGTAGCGCACGCCGCGCTGTACCCTTGGAGCGGCTCCTCACCGCTCCCCCGGCTCCCGCCCCATGGCTGTCCCGCCCGCGCCTCGCCGCGCGGTCTCCCACCTCACGCGCGTGGACCCCACGCTGGGGCGCGTCATCGCCCGGGTGGGCGCGTGCCGCTTCGCGCCGCGCACCGACGGCACGCACTTCGACGCGCTGGTGCGCTCCATCGTCTATCAGCAGCTCTCGGGCAAGGCGGCGGCCACCATCCACGGGCGGCTGCTCGGGCTCTGGCGGGGCCAGGCGCCCACGCCGCGCCAGCTCCTGCGCGCCAGCGACGAGAAGCTGCGCTCGGCCGGCGTCTCGCGGCAGAAGATCGCCTACCTGCGCGACCTGGCGACGCACGTCCACGCCGGTACGCTGCCGCTGGACCGCGTGGAGGCGCTGAGCGACGACGAGCTGCTCGAGGATCTGGTGCGGGTGAAGGGCGTGGGGCGGTGGACGGCGCAGATGTTCCTCATGTTCCGCCTGGGCCGGCTGGACGTGCTGCCGGAGCTGGACCTCGGTGTGCAGAAGGGAATCCAGCTCGCCTACGAGCTGCCCGCGCTGCCCCGGCCGCGGGAGGTGCAGGCCCTCGGGCAGCCGTGGGCGCCGTATCGCTCGGTGGCGGCGTGGTACCTCTGGCGCCTCGTGGACGACGCCACCGCCATCGCGTAGACGGACTGCCACCACCACCATGTCCTCCACCAGCGCTCCCGGCTCCGCCCTCGAATCTCCGATTGCCGCCGGCGTGGGGCGGGCCATGGCCGGCAGCGTCCGGGCGCCGGTGGTGCTGTTCACGGCCACCATCTTCCTGAACGCGTTCCTGCTCTTCCTGGTGCAGCCGCTGTTCAGCAAGCAGGTGCTCCCGCTCCTCGGCGGCACGCCCGCCGTGTGGACCACGTGCCTGCTCTTCTTCCAGGCCATGCTGCTGCTCGGGTACCTGTACGCGCACCTGGCCACGCGCTACGTCCCGGCCCGCGTGCAGCCGGCCACGCACGTCGCGCTGCTGCTCGCGTCGCTGCTCTCGCTGCCCATCGGACTGCCCGCGGACTGGACGCCGCCGGCCTCGTCGTCGCCGGTGGTGTGGCTGCTCCATCTGCTCACCGTGTCGCTCGGGCTGCACTTCTTCGTGCTCTCGGCGGGCGCGCCGCTGCTGCAGCGCTGGTTCGCGCGCACCGGGCACCCGCGTGCGCACAACCCGTACTTCCTCTACGCCGCCAGCAACCTGGGAAGCTTCGTGGCGCTCCTGGGCTACCCGTTCGTCGTGGAGCCGTGGCTGCCGCTCTCCGCGCAGACGCGCAACTGGAGCGCCGGCTACGTGCTGCTGGTGGTGTTCGTGGGCGCGTGCGCGGCGCTCGCCACGCGCGGCTGGCGCGCGATGGCCGGCATGCCGACCGCCGCCGCGGAGGCGGCGCTCGCCGCGGGCGAGGCCGACGACGCCGACGAGGCCGACGACATCGATGTCGCGCCGGTCACCTGGCGGCGACGCGCGCGCTGGATACTGCTGGCGCTCGTGCCCTCCAGCCTCCTGGCCGGCGTCACCACCTATCTCACCACCGACGTGGCGGCCATCCCGCTGCTCTGGGTGGTGCCGCTCGCGCTCTACCTGTTGACGTTCGTGCTGGTGTTCGCGCGCCGGCCGCCGCTGCCGGAGTGGGTCTTGCTGCGCGCGCAGGCATTGCTCGTGGTGCCGCTGCTCCTCGTGATGGGCGCCGGGCGCGGCGCGGAGCCATGGACCATGGCGCCGCTGCACCTGCTCGCGTTCTTCGCCTGCGCCATGGTGTGCCACGCCGAGCTGGCGCGCACCCGCCCGTCGGTGAGGCACCTCACCGAGTTCTACCTCTGGATCGCGGTGGGCGGGCTGCTGGGCAGCGTGGTGAACGTGCTCGTCGCGCCGGTGCTCTTCAGCACCGTGCTGGAGTATCCGCTCATGCTCGTGGCCGCGTGCCTACTGCGGCCCGCGGGGCCGGTGGTCCGGAACGACGCCGCGCCCATCCTGGCGGCCGATGCGGCCGCGTCGGCGCACCGGCAGCGCGAGCTGGACGTGGTGCTCCCGCTGGTGCTCTTCGCCGCCCTGGCGATCCTGGCGGACGTGCACCCGGACGCGGAGCCGTGGCGCACCATCGTGAAGTACGGATCCATGGCGATCGTCGCGCTGGTGGTGTTCAGCTATCGCGAGCGCCGGCTGCGCTTCGGGCTGGCCGCCGCGGCGCTGGTGCTGGCGCCCATGCTCGGCCAGACGGACGAGACCGATCTGGTGTACCGCGCGCGCAGCTTCTTCGGTGTGTACGAGGTGCGGCGGAACGGGCGCTATCACACGCTCACGCACGGCACCACGCTACACGGCGGCCAGAGCCTGAACCCCGTGTTCCGCCGGGAGCCGCTCACCTACTACCACCGCGCGGGCCCGCTGGGGCAGCTGTTCGCGCACGTGGGCGACACCACCACGCCGCGACGCGTGGCGGTGGTGGGGCTGGGCACCGGCACCGCCGCCTGCTACGCACGCCCCGGCGACCGGTGGACGTTCTACGAGATCGATCCGCTGGTGGCGCGCATCGCGCGCGACTCCGCGCTCTTCTCGTACATCGCCGACTGCGCCCCGGACGCTCGCGTGGTGCTGGGCGACGCCCGGCGCGAGCTGGCCGCGGAGCCCGACCACGCGTACGACCTGATCGTGCTCGACGCGTTCAGCTCGGACGCCATTCCCGTGCACCTGCTCACGCGGGAGGCGCTCGCGCTCTATCTGCGCAAGCTGGCGCCGGACGGCGTGGTGGCGGTGCACATCAGCAACCGGTACCTGGACCTGCAGCCGGTGCTCACCGAGCTGGCGCGCGACCAGCACGTGGCCGGCGCGTGGGGCACCGACGTGCACTTCACGGAGAAGGATCGGGGGCAGCTGCGCAGCCGCAGCTACTGGGTGGCCCTCGCCCCGCGCGCCCCCTCGCTGGCCCGGCTCACGCGGGAGCCCGGTTGGACCCCGCTGCCGCCGCGCGCGGCCACCGCGCTCTGGACCGACGACTTCTCCAACGTGCTGCAGGTGTTCCGCTGGCGCCGGTAGGCCCGGCAGCGCAGACTTCGCGCATGGCCTGGATCTATCTCATCCTGGCCGGCCTGCTGGAGGTCGGCTGGGCAATCGGACTGAAGTACACCGAGGGCTTCACACGTCTCGTGCCCTCGGTGCTCACGGGTGCCGCGATCGTGGTGAGCATGGGGCTGCTGGGCGTGGCCGCGCGCACGCTGCCCATCGGCACGGCGTACGCCATCTGGGTGGGCATCGGCGCCATCGGCGCGGCCGTGCTCGGGATGGTGCTCTTCGGCGAGCCGCGCAACCCCATGCGCCTCTTCTTCCTGGGCCTCATGGTGGTGGCGCTCGTGGGGCTCAAGCTCAGCACGCCCAGCCAGCCGTGAGCGCCGGCGCCCACCGGCCGGGCGCCATGCGGGGCACCGGTCCCGTGGTCGTGCCCCACCGATTATAGTCCTTCTCGATGTCCGATTCCCTACTTGATGGCTACCTGCACCGGCGCTGTGGCGGACGCTACGCCCGCGCCGAAGAGACCATGATGGTGCGCGTGAGCGGGATGAGCTCCCAGGTCGTGCGCCACTTCTTCCGCTGCGACAAGTGCGGCGACGAGCGTCGTACCGTGGAGCAGCGGGAGCGCGCCGAGCAGACGGCGGTGGCCGCGATGCGGGAGGAGCACCAGCTGCTCACGGCCAGGGAGATCCGCCAGCTTCGCGATGCGCTGGGGCTCACGCACCAGCAGCTGGGTGACCTGCTCTACGGCATCCCCAAGGGGATCGTGGAGGGGTGGGAGCGGGGGCGCTACGTGCAGAACCCCCAGGTGGACGCCCTGCTGCGCACCTTCACCGACCGCGAGGCGCTGGAGCAGCGCGCGGCCAAGGCGGGCGTGGCGCTGCCGGTGCCCGAGGGCGCGGCGGACGCGGCGGGCGCCGTGGGCGCCCCAGCGGCGACCGGCGCGGAGCCCGAGGACTCGGCGGGCGATGGGGCCGGGGATGCGCCCGAGGATGGTGCCCTGGAGTCAGCGGCGGAGGACGCCGAGGCCGGGGTGGCGCGGGCCGGCGACTGAGCGAAGGTGCCGGACGGTTGACCGTCGTCCGGCGCTATACACGTAAATGATTAACTAGTCGAGCAATGTCGATCCGGCGGCAGGGCGTTCAGTCCGCGACCCCGCTGCCGTCCCTCGGGTCGTGGATCGCGCCGAGCAGGGCGAGCAGGGTGTGGAGTTCGGGGTCGGGGATCGCGCCCAGCACCGTCTCGTCCACCGCGCTCACCGCGGCGTCCAGGCCGGCGAGCAGCGCCAGGCCGTCCGCCGAGATCGTGCAGCGCACCTGGCGCCGGTCCTCGCCGCGGTCGCGGAGCACCAGCCCGGCGGCGTCCAGCTTGTCGAGCAGGCGCGTGATGGCCGGTGCCTCCTCGATCATCCGGTCGCGGATGGCCAGGGTGGGCAGGCCGTCGGTGCCGGCGCCGCGCAGGATGCGCAGCACGTTGTACTGGGCCACGCTGATGCCCGCCGGCTCCACGGCCCTGGCGATGGTTCGCCGGACAATAGATGACGTGCGAAGTAATGCGACCAGCGCGGCCTGGGCGGCCGGGCGCGAGGTGGGGACCGGCGGAGTCTCACGGTGGCGGGGCATGCCGCAATCGTATGCCCTCCGGCGCGGGGAAGTCAATCACGCCGCCTCGGGCCAGCCGTCGGATGCTCCGTACTTGGTCGTGGTCTGCCGCCGGCGCTGCCCGCCGGCCCGCGTCGTGCGTGCTGCGCCGGTGGGCGCCTCGCTCCGCCTTCTCTCTCGCCATCCACGCCGTTGCCACGTCCCGTGACCAGAGCCGACGCCGACCGCCAATCGCAGTTCGCCCAGCACGAGAGCTGGCGCATCGCCGTGACGGGCGCCACCGGCTTCGTGGGCTCGGCGCTCGTGCCGTATCTCACGGCCGCCGGCCACCGCGTGATGCGCGTGACGCGTGGTGCGGTGGCCGCCGGCAGCGGTGACGTTCATTGGGATCCGGCGCGCGGCACGCTGGACGCCCGGGCGCTCGACGGGGTGGACGCGGTGATCCACCTGGCCGGCGAGAGCATCGCCGAGCGTTGGACCGCGGAGCGGCGGCGCCGGATCCTGGAGAGTCGGGTGGAGGGCACCGCCCTCATGGCCAGGACGCTCGCCACGCTCGTGCATCCGCCGCGCGTGCTGGTGAGCGCATCGGCGGTGGGCTTCTACGGCAACACCGGCCCCACCGAGGTGGACGAGGGTGCGTCCGCCGGCACCGGCTTCCTGGCGTCGGTGGTGCAGGAATGGGAGGAGGCCGCGGATCCGGCGCGCGCCGCCGGGATCCGGGTGGTGCATCCGCGGTCGGGGGTGGTGCTGAGCCCCGGTGGCGGAGCGCTGGCGCGTATGCTCCTACCGTTCAAGCTGGGCGCGGGCGGGCCGCTGGCCGGCGGCCGGCAGTGGATGAGCTGGATCGCCCGCGACGACCTGCTGGCGGTGCTCGAGTTCCTGCTGCTCACCGATTCGCTGCGCGGGCCGGTGAACGCCGTGGCCCCCAACCCGGTGACCAACGCCGAGTTCACCCGCACGCTGGCTTCCGTGCTCGGGCGGCCGGCCGTGACCCCGGTGCCGGCCTTCGCCCTGCGCCTGCTGTTCGGCGAGATGGCCGACGAGACGCTCCTCGCCGGCCAGCGCGTGCGCCCCGCTGCCCTGCTGGCCGCTGGCTTCCCGTTCCGTCATCCCCATCTGGAAGAGGCGCTCCGGTTCGAGCTGGGGCGGAAGCAGGTGGACGCGGCGTGAGGCGCCGACACTCGTACCACCGTTGGTGGTACGAGTGCGGGAGAGCTGGCCCCGGGGTCCCTGGCCGTGCTTTCCTTACGGCGGGAGTTGCGATGGTGTCATCCCGTGGGAGCGCGGCCGGATGGGTTGCCGACCAATGGGATCATCCCGCAGGCGCGGCTGACGATGGGCCAGTCCATGCTGTCAGCCGTCAGGGGCGCTGACGGACGGCGGGGCCAGTCAAGGTTGTCATCCCGCAGGAGCGCGGCCGAATGGGGTGCCGGCCCATGCTGTCATCCCGCAGGAGCGCGGCCGAAGGCAGCGCGAGTGTCGGGATCGCTCTCCCTCGCGGCCGTTCGACCCCGGTCCGCTGTCAACCGCGGCCGGCAGGCACGGCGGACGCGCATCACGAGACGTGAAGACGATCCCGACACTCGTGTGCGGCCCTGCGGGCCGCGCACTCCTGCGGGATGACAACGTGGGCCGCCCTCCGTGCCGCTCGCTCCCGCGTGAAGTCCATCGCGCTGGGGGACACTCCCACCGGATGACGCGGGCAGTACGCCCCTGCTGGGCCACCACCTCGCCCGCCCCACGCCAGCCCAGCCACGACCCGCCTCTCTCCCGCACCGCCACATCGTTATGCTTCGAGCATGATGGCCCACGGCTCCGAGTTCGCACCGCACGCCGCCGCGTCGTCGCGCGGCCCGTCGCTGGACCGGTGCGCCGAAC
>DATANT010000468.1:0-4083 GCA_036266115.1 Gemmatimonadaceae bacterium
CATCGGGGTGCCGGCCGCCAGTCCCGAGCTCTGGATCGCCACCTGCCGCGGCACCAGCGCGCCCGCGGCCCGCTCGTCGTCGCTCAGCGCGAGATAGGGCCGCCGGACGATGGGGCCCACGATGCCCACCACGCGGCACATGGTCGCGATCATGTGCCGCTCGGGCTCCAGCAGTACCGACCGCTGGTTCACGCGGTCCAGGCGGAAGTACCGCGGATTCAGGAAGTTCCAGCCCCGACGGAGCAGCGACTGCTCGTAGTGCCGGTCCCACGGCAGCACGGCGGCCACGTCGTCGTTGCGCTCGAACAGGTCCGGATACCGGCTCAGCATCCAGACGGGGCCCACCCCGCGGCGGCGGAACTCGCGACAGAGGATGGTGCACACGACGTCGTCGCCAATGCCGCCGTGGAAGCCGAGCACCACGCGGGGCCGGCCGTGGCGCAGGCGCGCCGCGAGCATGGCCGCGGCGCGGCGCCGGTCCTGGTACGCCGGCGCCGTCTTCGCGGCGACCACCGACACCACGCCACGTACGCCGCGCGCCCGCACGACGCGCTGCAGCGTTCCAAGCTTCCGCAGGACGACGGACATCCAATCCGGGATGACGAGGATCGAGCGTCTGCCCGACCGGTTGCGGCGCGCCCGCGCCGGCACGCCCCGGCGTGGAGTGCCAGCCTCCACTGCCACGCGGAGATCACGCACGCGGCGCGCCAGCCCCGCGCGCTCGCCGCCTGGAGGGCGGCGCTACCCGGTGGGCCCGCCCGGGGAGACGTCGCGCCCGCAGGCCACGCAGAAGAGCCAGTCCACGTCCATCTCCGCGCTGCAGGCGGGGCAGTGGCGCACCGTGAGGTTCTGCCCGCAGTAGGGACAGAAGGTGAGCGAGCGCAGTCGCGGCAGCACGTGCGCGCAGTAGTGGCATTCGCACGGTGCGGGACGGCGGTCGCCGCCGTCCTTGCGGGGGGCGCGTGGCGGACGCACCGGCGCCGCCGGCGGCGCTCCGGCAGCGCCAGCGCCGGCCGCGCCGCCCTTCGTGCCGGCCGCGGCCTTCGCGAGCATCCGCGCCCCGGCACCGCCTCCCGCCGCCGCGGCCAGCACCCCGGCCGCCGTGGGGCTGGCTGGAGGTGCGGAGGGTGACGACGCGGAGGGTGGCGGCTGGGCGGTCGCGGCCTGCGCCGCGCGCCGCAGCGCCTCGCCGCCGAGTGCCACGGGACGGTCGGCGAAGGCGTGGAGCGCCGTCCATGGGGTGGCCGGCGGCATGAGCAGCGCCGCAGCCGCCCGCTCCTGCAGCTCGCGGTCGGTGGTCACGTAGCCGCGCTCGCCGGCCAGCAGGCGCAGCATCAGCCGCTCGCGCTCGGCACCGGAGACGGGTGACGCGGCGGTGGGCGTGTGCAGGGCCCGGTGCAACCCGCCGACGGTGAGCGGCGTCCGGCGATCCGCGTGAACGGGCGCCGCCACCGACTCCATGAGGCCGTGAAACAGACGATCCAGCTCGTCCACGCTACCGCTCTACCTCGCGGAGCGTGGCATCCGCATCGGTGGCCACGCGGTCGCGCGTGGCTCCGCCCACGCGCTCCAGGATGCGCGTCACGACGGTCTGGTCGTGCTGGCGCGCATCCTTGTAGCCGTAGCCGTAGCCCACGGCCACCCCAATGGCGAGGACGAACAGCATCTTGAGCACGGACGCTCCCGGAGAAGGCGGTTTCGCGCCACGATCGACGCTGCCTCTAGGGACGCGCCGCCGAGACTTCGGGTAACGGCACGCGGGGCAGGGCCCGGGCGGGACGGAACTCGGGGCCGCTGGGGAACGGCGTGGGCTCGCCCCGCACCTTGCCGCGGGCCCGCTGCTGGGCCAGCCAGCCATCGAACTCCGAGGGTACGAGTCCCCCGGAATTGGTACGCTCGGCCGCCGCCCGGGTGGCCAGGAAGTTGGCGTACTCGTTCTGCGGGTGGCCGTTGTGCCCGCGCACCCACCGCCACTCCACGTCGTGGGCAGACGCGGCGCGCACCGCCTCGTGCCACAGCTCCAGGTTCTCGATGGGGCCGGCGGTGCGCTTCCAGCCCTTGCGCGCCCAGCCGTGCACCCACGAGGTCATCCCGTCGATCAGGTACCGGGAGTCGCTGGTGAAGGTCACCCGGCAGCGCACACCCTTGCGCGAGAGCGCGGTGAACGCCTCGATGGCGGACCGCAGCGCCATGCGATTGTTGGTCGTGGAGCCTTCGGACACCCAGAGATCGAGCTTGGTGAGCTCGGTGGTGCCGGGGCGAAGGCACTCCACCAGCATCCCCGCGCCCCCCGGATTGTCGCCCTGCTTGCCGTTGCCCAGGCACGACTCGTCGGCGTACACCGCGATCAGCGGACCGTCACTGCTCATCCCACCACCTCGATGGCATCCACCGTGTCCAGATAGAGCGTCATCGCGTCGCCCGTGGTGGGGTTCACCGCCTCCACCAGCTCGCGCCCGCCGTCCACGCGCAGGCGGCGCGGGATCACCAGGTACTCGGTGCCACGCCGCCAGACGGCGACGCGCTGTCCCCGCGTGATCGCCCGCTCGAGCGCGTCGTACTGTTGGTGCGTCAGCTGCGCCATGCTCCATCCCGTTGGTCGCTCCACCGGCGGACGAGACGGGCCAACACTCGCGTGGCCCGCTCGATCTCCGCCGTCTCTATCCATTCCTCGGCCGCGTGCGCGAGCGCGATGTCGCCGGGCCCGAAGCAGATGGCCGGGATGCCCGCCTCGTTGAGCAGCGCCGCGTCGGTCCAGGCGGCCAGCCCCTCCACCCGCACCGGCTCGCCGTCCTCGGCGAGCGCCGCGGCCAGCGCGCGCACCACCGTGGCGTCCGGGGCCACGTCGCTCGGCCCCTGGGTGGTGTACAGGGTGACCGTGGCGTTCACCTCCGGGCATCGCTCGCGCACCCGCGCGAGCGCCCCTTCGAGCTCGGCGCGCGCCGTGGCGCCCGTCTCGCCCGGCAGCAGCCGGCGCTCCACCTTCAAGGTGCACCGCTCGGGGTACGTGGACCACCCGATGCCACCGTCGATGGTGGATGCATGCACGGAGGCCCGCCCCAGCAGCGGATGCGTGCGCCCCGGCAGCACCTCCTCCTCCAGCCGGTCCAGCTCGGCGAGCATCCGCCCGGCGTGGCGGATGGCGTCCACGCCCAGGTCGTAGCGGCTGCCGTGCGCGGCACGGCCGTACAGCGCCACCTCCAGCCAGGCGAAGCCGCGGTGCGCCGGCACGATGGCCAGTCGGGTGGGCTCGGTGACGATGGCCGCCTCCGCCCGCACCCCGGCCGCGAGCAGGGCCGCGGTGCCGATGCTCTCGTACTCCTCGTCCGCCACCGCGGCCACCAGCAGCTCGCCGGCCAGCTCGCCGCGTTGCGCGGCCTGCCAGGCGGCAGCGCACATGGCGGCGATGCCGCCCTTCATGTCGGTGGAGCCGCGGCCGTACAGGCGGCCTTGCCGTATGTCACCGTCGAAGGGCGCGTGCGTCATTCCCTCCACGCCCACGGTGTCCAGGTGCCCGTTGAGCATCAGCGTGCGGCCGGTGCGCGGCCCCACGCGCGCCAGCAGGTTGGGGCGCCCCGGCGCGGCCTCGGTGAGCTCCACCGCGAAGCCCCAGTCGGTGAGCACGTCGGCCAGCAGGCGGGCCGCGGCTGCCTCGCCCGGCGCGCCCGGCACGAGCGATGGATTGCGCGAGTCGGTTCGCACGAGCGCCCGCGTGAGCGCGACCGCGTCGCCGGGAGCGATGCGAGGATCCGTCATGCGTCCACCGTGAAGCCGTCGTGGTCCAGCCGGAAGGCCAGCGGCTCGGCGAGCGCGGCGATCGCCTGGCGCACCGGCTCCACGTCCTGCTCGCCGGCGATCACCAGCACGCACCCCCCGCCCGACGCGCCGAGCGCCTTGCCGCCCAGCGCCCCCGCTCGCTGCGCTCGAGCCAGGATCTCGTCGATGAGCGGCGTGGTGATGGAGGCGTGCAGTGCGCGCTGGTGCGTCCAGTGCTCGCCCACCAGCTGGCCGAGCAGGTCCACGTCGCCGCCGGCCAGCGCCGCGGCCATCGCCTGGGCCAGCCGGCGGATCTCGGCCAGCGCG
>DATANT010000469.1:0-11346 GCA_036266115.1 Gemmatimonadaceae bacterium
GACGTGGCGGCGCGGCCCACCCGCCGCCACCGGGCATGACGGCGGCGGCCGACACGACAGGGGCCCGCGGCGTGGACCACGTGGTCCACGCAGCGGGCCCCTGTCACGCCGTCGATCAGAACTGCACCATCACCGAGGCCTCGGACTCCGCGGCCAGGTCGGCCGCCTGGGCCACCGCGTCCTGCGCCGTCGCGTGCTCCGCGGCACCCACCGTCCGCGACGCCGTGGCGGCGCCGCTGGCGCACGAGACGCGCACGTGCATCGGCGTGACGATGCCGAAGGTCACCATGCCCACCACCTGGTTCAGGAAGGTGTGCTCGGTCTCCACCTTGGCGAGGCCGTTGGGGCACTCCTGCGCCGTGTTCACCACGGCCGGCGGCACGAGGCCGTAGACGAAGCTCATCGTCCACGGCTTGTCGATGATCTTCTCGGACACCGGGCGGCCGGTGTCGATGGTGGCGTGGTAGCAGCCGGTGAGCGCCACGAGGGCGATGAGGGCCTGGGCGACGTGACGCATGGCGGACATGACGATCTCCTGAGAGCGTTGGGATGTGAGCAGCCGGACGGGTGTCTCGTGTCGCGCGCCTTCGTTCGGGCGCGAGAGTGCACGCTACCGGCGTCGAGACCCCGCCGCATGGGTCGTCCAACCCATGTGGCGGCGCGTGCGGCCGCATACCGTGCAGGCCACGAGGCGGGGTCGCCCGCCTCGGCCCACCCGGTCAGCTCTCCGCGAGTCCCGTCATGCGCCCCGTCCTCGAGCACCAGCCGCTGTCATCATCTCCCGTCGCGCGTCAACGGCGCGCGCCTCACGCGCCCACGCGCCTCACCCGTACCATGGCGATCATCGAGAGCCACGCCGGTGCCGGCGACGGGGCCGCGGAGCTGCTCCGGGGAGCGGGGCACGTGGTGCATATGTTGCCATGCACGCCCACCGACGTGGCGGAGCTCGTGGATCTGGAGCCCGAGCTGGTCGTGCTGTACATCGCCGGCACGGACATGGGCATGCTGCACCTGCTGCGGCTCGCGCGTCGCCTGCTGCCCGATACGCCGCTGCTGGTGTGCGGAGCGGACCACGACGCCGCCGCGCGCATCGTCTGCTTTCACGCCGGCGCGGATCAGTACGCACCGGCGTCCGTGGGCTCGCTGGAGCTGGAGGAGCGGATCTTCGCGCTCCTGCGCCGTGCCCCCCCGCGCCCCCACGTCCCGCGCGCGCTGGCGCTCGTGCGGCCGGCCTAGCGGCCCACCCTGGCCTGCCGGCGGCCGGGTGCTGGCGCACCGCGCCCCGGCGGTGAATGATGTGCGGGTGGCCCCCCGCGGCGGCGCACCTCGCCGCCATCAACCGTCGCAGCACCGAGGCACCATGAGCGAGTCGTTCGCCGCCACCATCGCGCGGCCCACCACCGACGAGTACGCCCCCAGCTACGCGGGGTACGTGGCCAAGGTGCCGGACGGCGACGTCGTGGCCACGATGGCCATGCAGATCCTCACCACCCACGACCTCCTCGTCGCGGTGGACGAGGGGCGCGGCAGCTACCGCTACGCCCCCGACAAGTGGTCGCTCAAGGAGGTGGTGGGCCACATGGCCGACACCGAGCGCGTCATGACCTACCGGGCGCTGCGCTTCGCCCGCGCCGACCCGACGCCTCTCGCTTCCTTCGACGAGAACGCATACATGCCGCCGAGCGGGTTCGCCGATCGCACTCTGGCCAGCGTGCTCGCCGAGTTCGAGAGCGTGCGCGCCGCCTCCATCACGCTCTTCGGCGGCCTTCCGGACGCGGCCTGGACGCGTGGCGGCCAGGCCAGCGGCAAGTACGTCAGCGTACGCGCGCTCGCCTGGATCGTCGCCGGCCACGAGCGGCATCACCTGGACATCATCCGTGAACGCTACCTGTGACGTGGGGCTCTCCGTGCGGTCTCGCGCCGCCGTGACGCCCGCCCACGCTGCCCGCGGCGCGCTCGCCGCCGCCCTGCTCCTCCTCCCGGCCATCCCGGCCGCGGCCCAGCGCGCCACGCCGCCGCTCCTCGCGCCCCGGGCCGCGGGCGGGTCGCTGCCGGCGCTCGACGCGCAGGCCGCGGGCCTCGCACGGCTCCGCACCTCGCTGGCGAGCGAGTCGCCGGCCACCAGCGCCGCCACCGCCGCCCGCTCCCCGCTCCGCACCCTCGGCTGGACCATGGCGGGAGCCACGGTGGGCGCGGGGCTCGGCTTCTTCGCGTCGCAGGTGGCGCACAGCAACTGGGACGATGACACGGAGAAGCGGGGCTTCCGCACGGCCTTCACCGTGAGCGGCGCGCTGCTCGGCGCGGTGGGCGGCGTCCTCTTCAGCCGCCAGGGCTTCACCCCCTACGCGTCGGCACCTGCCGAGCGCGGCCGGGCCCGCAACGTCATCGCCACCGCCGAGCTGCGCTCGGCCGGCGGCCAGACTGCCTTCGACGTGGTGCAGGCGCTCCGGCCCGTGTGGCTCAGCGCGCGCGGCGTGGACAGCTTCGACGAGAACCCCAGCACCGTGATCACCGGCGGCCGCTCCCCGCAGGTGACGGTGACGCCGGGCGACGCGCAGGTGGTCGTCTACCTGGACGGTACCCGCCTCGGCTCCGTGGACCGGCTGCGCGAGATGCCCGCCAACCAGATCAAGGGCATGCGCTACTACGACGCGCGGGAGGCCACGCTGCGGTGGGGCCAGGGGCACAACCACGGCGTGATCGAGCTGCTCACCACCGAGCTGTCCGAGGGCGGCGCGTGGATCAGGGGATGACCTGCGCGCCGGTCGCGCGGGGCGCGGGTGGGCGGGCCGCTCGCCCGGAGCCCCCGCGCGCGGCGCGACAGGAAGCCGTGGCGACCCAGACGTGAGGAAACGGTAAGGCCGGAGCTCGCCACCGTCACCGGCGGAGGGGCGGGGCTATTTTGAAGGCTGCGGCGCCGATCTCGATCTGGAGCCACAATGCCATCCCCGTCTAACAACCGGAGCGTCGTTCGTGCTTTCCCATCACCGTCTGCTCTCGTTGGTGGTTGCCGCGGCCCTGCCGCTGCTCGCCAGCTGCGCGTCCTCGTCCCGCCCCGCGACCGCGGCCACTCCCGTGCCGGCCACCCCGCCGGCGGGGTCGCTGGCCGGCGAGCTGCCGCTCAAGCATGCGCCGCAGCCCACCACCGCGGCCATCACCGCCGCGGACCTCATGACGCGCCTGTACATCTTCGCCGACGACTCCATGCAGGGGCGCGAGGCGGGCACGCCGGGTCACCAGAAGGCCACCGAGTATCTGGCGGCCCAGGCCCAGGCCGCCGGGCTGCTGCCGGCGGGCGAGAACGGCACGTACTTCCAGACCGTGCCCATGGTCACGCGCCAGCTCGCCGCGGACGCGGCGCTGAGCGTGGGCGGGCAGCCGCTCGTCCTGGGCACCGACTGGGCGCCGGTGCCGCCGCTCGCCGCCAGCCTGCCGTTCGGCGGCTCCTTCACGGGCACCACGCAGGCCATCTACGGCGGCCGCGCCGGCGACGTGGCGAGCTACATCTCCCCCGAGCAGGCGCACGGCAAGCTGGTGGTGCTCGGCGCGCCGGTGGGCCCCGACGGCCAGCCGACGTTCCAGTTCTGGTCCACCGGTCAGCTGGACCGCTTCAAGGGCGCCGTGGCGGTGGCGGTGGCCACGCTCCACATCAGTCCGCCGCCGCTCGTGGGCTACCTCTCGCAGCCGCAGCAGATGCTGCAGGCCGACCTGCCGGCCGACGCGCCGTTCGGCATGATCGTGACGCCGGCCGCCGCGGCACGCCTGATGGGCGGCGCCGCGCTGGCCACGCTCCGGCCGGGCGCCGCCGGCGCCGCCGTGCAGGGCACGCTGCGCTTCGACAACGCCCCCACCGCCGCGCCCACGCGCAACGTGGTGGCCGTGCTGCCGGGCAGCGATCCCGCGCTCCGCGGGCAGTACGTGCTGCTCGGCGCGCACAGCGATCACGTGGGCATGAGCGAGACGCCGGTGGACCACGACTCGCTCCGCGCCTACAACGCCGTGGTTCGCCCCGAAGGCGCCGAGGACGAGGAGCGGGCGGCCACGCCCGCCGAGGCGGCGCGCATCGCGACGATGCTCGACGGCCTGCGGGCCACGCATCCGCGCCGGCAGGACACGGTGTTCAACGGCGCCGACGACGACGGCTCCGGCTCCGTGGCGCTGCTCGAGATCGGGCAGACGCTGGCCGCCGCGCCGCAGAAGCCCAGGCGCTCCGTGCTCTTCGTGTGGCACACCGCCGAGGAGAAGGGGCTCTTCGGCTCCGAGTGGTTCGCCTTCCATCCCACCGTGCCGCGCGATTCCATCGTGGCGGGGCTCAACATCGACATGATCGGCCGCGGCGGACCGCAGGACGTGAAGGGCGGCGGCCCGCGCTACATGCAGCTCATCGGCTCGCGCCGCCTCTCCACGCAGCTCGGCGACCTCGTGGAGCAGGTGAACGCCTCCACCGGCTCCCGCTTCACGTTCGACTACACGTACGATGCCGACGGCCATCCGGCCAACATCTACTGCCGCAGCGACCACTATAACTACGCGCGCTTCGGCATTCCGGTGGTGTTCTTCACCACCGGGGTGCACCGCGACTACCACCAGCTCACCGACGAGCCGCAGTACATCGACTACGAGCACTTCGCCAACGTGACGCGCTTCATCGACGACGTGCTGGCCGCGGTGGCCAACCTGCCGCAGCGCCCAGTGGTGGACAAGCCGAAGCCGGACCCGTACGGAGTGTGCCAGCAGTAGCGATGGCGCACGGCAGGCCGCGGTGGCGGCCGCGGGAGACGCGGGGTCATCGAAATGTGATGGCCCCGCGTTTCATTGGATGGGGATCGCCCGGTTGTCGGGAGCCGGGCCCCGGATCCTCCGCAAGTTCGGTTTGCGTCCACCCTCGCCATCCGCTACCGTAGCACGCGCGTCCCCACCCTCCAGCCCGTGCCCATCATGTCCGACCAGCCAGCCGACCGCCGCAAGCTCCTCGCGTTGCGCGCTCTGATCGATGAGATGCTGCTCGAGATCCGTGACGTGTCCGCGCGCAACACGTGGACGCCGGAGGAGCGGACGCAGGCCGAGCGGGATCTGCAGCGCATCATGGGGCAGGTCGTGTCCGCCACCTTCGAGAGCCGCTCCGAGCTCGAGACGGCCAGCTAGCGCGGCTAATGGGCCGCCGCCGACTTCGTCCTTCGCTGGCGGCGGCCGCGAGTATCTCCGACAAGTCCTGACGGGATTGACGCCACCGGAATCCGCGCATATCCTTCGTGCGCGTTCTTTGAGAACCATTCTCAACTCCGGTAGTCGCGTGCTCCGTCTTCTCCGCCGTCGCTCCAAGCCAGCCGTCGCGCCCGCTCCGTCGAGCGAGGGGAACGCGCGCTCCCTCGCCTCCTGCAAGGCCGGGCTCCGCGCTACGGTGCTCGGCATGCACTGCAACGACGTGGAGGCCTGTCGCCTGCGCGCCCTCGGCCTGTGCGAGGGCTCCCGCGTGGAGATCATGGAGGGGCGTGGCGTCACCCTGCTCGAAGTTCGCGGAGCCCGCCTCGCCGTGGGCACCGCCATCGCCGCGGGGATCACCGTGCTCCCGCTGCAGTCCTAAGCGGCGCCATGTCCGGTAACCCGCCTGGCGCCGCGTCGCCGGGCGCCACGCTGGCCCCGCCCGGTGGCCCCCCGGGCCCCCCGCCGCACCTCAGTTCGGCCAGCCGCTCCGCCGCCCCGCCGCGCCCACTGCGCGTGGCCCTGCTCGGCAACCCCAACACCGGCAAGAGCACGCTGTTCAACGCGCTCACCGGCATGCGGCAGAAGGTCGGCAACTTTGCCGGCGTCACCGTGGATCGCGTGGAGGGCGCGTTCAGCGCCCCGGACGGCTCCCGGGTCACCGTGCTCGACCTGCCGGGAAGCTACAGCCTCTCCGCCGGCTCGCCCGACGAGGAGATCGCCCTGGAGGTGCTGCTGGGCGCCGCTCGCGGCGTGCCCCTGCCCGACGTGGTGGTGGTCGTGGTGGACGCCCACAACCTGGAGCGGAACCTCTTCCTCGTCAGCCAGGTGCTCGAGCTCGGCCTCCCCATGGTGGTCGCGCTCAATCAGTTCGACGCGGCCCAGGCCGCGGGGATGGAGATCGATGTCCCCGAGCTCATCCATCGGCTCGGCGTCACCGTCATCCCCACCGTGGCTACCCGGCGCGATGGCCTGGACGCGCTGCGGCGCGCCATCGTGCACGCTCCCTCGCTCCCCCGCCCGGAGCGCCGCCTCGCGCTCCCGCCGCTGGTGGCCGAGGCGCTCGCGCCGCTCACGCTGCGCCTCACCGAGGCCGGCTTCGCCGCCGGGCCGGCCGGCATGGAGGCGCTGCGCCTGCTCGACCTGCCCGAGCCCGAGAGCCATCTGGCGCACGTGCCCGGGCTCCGGGCCGCGCTGGCCGAGGCGCGAGCCACGGTCCAGCGCGGCGGTGGCAACCCGCGCGGACTGGAAGCCGAGCTGCGCTACGGCTGGATCGGCGAGATCATGGCGAGCACCGTCACCCGCAGCCGGGTGGGCGAGTCGCGGCTGAGCGACCGCATCGACCGGGTGGTGCTCCACCGGGTGTGGGGGCCGCTCATCTTCCTCGGCCTCATGGCCATCGTCTTCCAGGCCATCTTCACCTGGGCCACGCCGGTGATGGACGGGGTGGAGGGGCTGGTGGGGATGCTCGGGCAGGGCGTGGCGGCCGTCGTGCCGCCGGGCGACCTGCGCTCGCTCCTCGTGGACGGCGTGATCGCCGGCGTGGGCAGCGTGGTGGTGTTCGTGCCGCAGATCGCCATCCTCTTCCTGTTCATCGGGATCCTGGAGGCCAGCGGCTACATGGCGCGGGCGGCCCTCATCATGGACCGCTACATGCGCCGCGTGGGACTGCACGGCAAGAGCTTCATTCCCATGCTCTCCGGCTATGCGTGCGCCGTGCCCGCCATCATGAGCGCGCGCACCATCGATACGCCCAAGGACCGCCTGGCGACGATCATGGTGGTGCCCCTCATGAGCTGCTCGGCGCGGCTGCCGGTGTACACGTTGCTCATCGGCGCGTTCATCCCGCCGGTAGCCGTGCTGGGCATGTTCGACCTGCAGGGCATCACCATGCTCGGTATGTACCTGCTGGGAACCGTGGGCGCACTGGCGGCGGCGGCCGTGTTCAAGCGCACGCTGCTGCGCGCGCCCGCGCGCGCCATGCTCATCGAGCTCCCGCCGTACCGCCTGCCCAGCCCGCGCAGCCTGGTGGTGACCGTGGCGCACAACGCGGCCATGTTCCTGCGCCGCGCGGGCACGGTGATCCTGGCGGTGTCGGTGCTGCTCTGGGCGCTGGCCACCTTTCCCAAGACCGAGGCGCCGGCGGGCGCCACGGCGGCGCAGGCGAGCGAGCTGCAGCTCGAGCGCAGCGCCCTCGGCACCATCGGCCACGCCATCGAGCCGCTCGTTCGCCCGCTCGGCTTCGACTGGAAGATCGGCGTGTCCATCACCGCGTCGTTCGCCGCGCGCGAGGTGTTCGTGTCCACCATGGGCACCATCTATGGCGTGGGCAGCGAGGCCGACGAGACCTCCGCCGCGCTGCGCGACCGGCTGCGCGAGGAGCGCGACCCGCGCACCGGCGCGCTCGTCTACACGCCGCTCATCGCCGTGGCGCTCATGGTGTTCTACGTGTTCGCGCTGATGTGCGTGAGCACCGTGGCGGTCACCGTGCGCGAGACGGGCGGCGGGTTGACCGGCTGGCGCTGGGCGGGCTTCCAGTTCGGCTACATGCTGGTGCTCGCGTACGGCAGCGCGTGGCTGGTGCTCCACGCCGGTCGCGCGCTCGGCTACGCCGGCTAGTCTTCTTCACTCCGGGACCGGGAGCCGCGATGTCCGCCGCCATGATCCAGACGCTGATCACCATCCTGCTGGTGCTGGGCGCCGCCGTCTATCTGGGGCGCCGCTTCTGGCGCCAGATGGCCTCGGCGCGCGGCAAGGGTGGCGCGGGATGCGCCAGCGGCGGGTGCGGCTGCGGGCCGGCGCCTACCGCGAACAGCCGGAAGGAGTAGGCGCGCTCCGCGACGGGCGGCGCACGGGCCCCCGGCGCAGAGCTGGACGAGAGGCGCGAGGGCTCGCGGGTGCGCTCATGATGGGGACGATGCCGAAGCGAGCTTGAGGCCCAGGATCCCCGCCACGATCAGCGCGATGCAGAGCAGCCGCATCGCGGTCGCCGGTTCGCGGAACAGCACGATGCCCAGCACCGCCGTGCCCACCGTGCCAATCCCGGTCCAGACGGCGTAGGCGGTCCCGAGCGGCAGCGTCCGCAGCGCCACCCCGAGGAGCCCCATGCTCGCGATCAGCGCCGCGACGGTGCCCACCGTCGGCCACAGCCGGGTGAAGCCTTCGGTGTACTTGAGGCCGACGGCCCAGCCGATCTCCAACAGCCCAGCAACGAAAAGGACGACCCAGGCCATCTCCGTCTCCACGGAAGATGTAGGGTCGTCCCTACCTGCTCATGAGAGACCGGGGGCCGTCCCCCGGACGTGTTGGACGCCGAAATCTACTCCGGACACTCGCGCAGGCGTAGAGGATGAACTCCTCGGACGCACGTCCGGGGCGCGCATCGAGCTCCTGCGAAATGACATGGACGCGGCCCGGCGTTCTCTCCTGGCTCCTGCTGCCCGGCGACTGTGATCAGCGGCGCTCGGCGGCCGGGGCACCCTGCCTGGCCCCCGGCCGCTCCAACCACGGCGCCAGATACGCCACCAGCATGTCCCGCAGCTCGGTGCGCATGGCGCGCCGAGCGCCGGCAGGCACGCTCTGCTCGGTGTACTGCAGCAGGGCGCGGCCGGCCTCCACGGCGGTGAGCGCGAGCCGCCGCCGCTTGGCTGGCGCCAGATGCGGCGCGCGCTCGGCCAGCAGCGTCTCCACGCGCCGCACCAGCCGCTGGCGCACGCCGCCGCGCAGCCTCGCGAGCGCCGCCGAGCCCTGGGGCGCGAAGAGGATGGCGAAGTAGCCCGGATGCGTGCGGTGGAAGCGCACGAATGGCTCGAGCACCGCATCCACGAGCGCATCGATGGGCGGCGCCGGCGCGGCGCCGGCCGAGTGGCTCGCCGCCGCGTCGCTCGCCGCCGCGTCGCTCTCGGCCAGCAGCGGCTCCAGGTCGGCCACGTAGCGCTGGGCCACCGCCGCCACCAGCGTGTCCTGGTTGGGAAAGAACTGGTAGAGCGAGCCGATGGACGTGCCCGCGCGTTGCGCGATGGCTTCCATGGTGAGCGCGTCCAGCCCGCCATCGGCGCACAGCTCGCCGGCGGCGTGCAGGATGCGGGCGAGGCGCTCGCGGCTGCGCCGCTGGGTGGGCACTCGCCGCGGGCCCCTGGCGGAGCCCACGTCCGAGGGCTCGGCGTCGCCGGCGGAGGACGGCGTCACGGGCGGGACACGGCGGTGAGAGTGGGCATGGCTGAGTTGACAACCTGAGGATCGCCTCACATTCTGTCAATGACGGCCCCGGATCGGTCTCCCCGCTTCCCCACGATCATGCCCAGCTATCAGGCCCCGCTCGCCGACATCCGCTTCCTGCTGCAGGACGTGCTGGACATCGGCCAGCTCTCCGCGCTGCCCACCTACGAGGACGCCACGCCGGAGATGCTCCTCTCCGTGCTCGAGGAGGCGGGGCGGGTGTGCGAGGAGGTGCTCTTCCCGCTCAACCAGGTGGGCGACCAGGAAGGGTGCCGGCTGGAGAATGGCGTGGTGCACACGCCGAGCGGCTTTCCGGAGGCGTACCGGAGGTACCGCGAGGGCGGCTGGACGGCGATGACGGGCGATCCGGCCTTCGGCGGGCAGGGCCTGCCGCACATCACGCGCTACGTGCTCGACGAGATGCTCTGCTCGGCCAACCTCTCGTTCAGCATGTATCCCGAGCTCGGCTACGGGGCCGAGCGGCTGCTGCACCTGTGGGGCGACGAGGAGCTCAAGCGGCGCTTCCTGCCCAAGCTCGTGGACGGCACCTGGGGCGGCACCATGTGCCTCACCGAGGCGCACGCGGGCACCGACCTGGGGATCATTCGCACGCAGGCGGTGCCGGCCGGCGACGGCGCGTACCAGGTGACCGGCACCAAGATCTTCATCTCCGCCGGGGATCACGACCTCACGGAGAACATCGTGCACCTGGTGTTGGCCAAGCTGCCCGACGCGCCGGCCGGCACGCGCGGCATCAGCCTGTTCCTGGTGCCCAAGTTCCTGCCCACCGACGAGGGCGAGCCGGGCACGGCCAACGGCGTGACGTGCGGCTCCCTGGAGCACAAGATGGGCATCAAGGGCAACGCCACCTGCGTCCTCAACTTCGAGAACGCGCGCGGCTGGCTGGTGGGCGAGCCGCACAAGGGGATGCGCGCGATGTTCACCATGATGAACGGCGCGCGGCTGGGCGTGGGCATGCAGGGCATCGGGCTGGCGGAGGTGAGCCGGCAGAACGCCGTGGCCTACGCGCGGGAGCGGCTGCAGGGGCGCGCGCTCACCGGCCCCGCCAACTCCGAGGGCGAGGCCGACCCGATCATCGTGCACCCCGACGTGCGCCGCATGCTGCTCACCATGAACGCGTACGTGGAGGGCATGCGCGCCCTGGCGTACTGGGTGGGCATCCAGCTGGACGTGGAGCACCGGCACCCGGACGCGGAGCGCCGCGCCGAGGCGGCCGATCTCGTGGCGCTCATGACGCCCGTGGTGAAGGCGTTCGGCACCGACGTGGGCTACGAGGTCACCAACCTGGGGCTGCAGTGCTACGGCGGGCACGGCTACATCCGCGAGTACGGCATGGAGCAGTACGTGCGCGACGCGCGCATCGCGCAGATCTACGAGGGCACCAACGGCGTGCAGGCCATGGACCTGCTGGGCCGCAAGGTGCCCGACGGCGGCGGGCGGCTGGTGAAGCGCTTCTTCGCCGTGGCGCAGCCGGACGTGGAGCGCGCGCTCAAGGGCGACGCGGCGCTCCCGCGCGAGCTGGCCGGCCCGCTGGCCGCGGCGTTCAAGGTGCTGCAGGACACCACCATGTCGGTGATGGGCCGCGCCATGAAGGACCCCAACGAGGTGGGCGCCGCGGCGGTGGACTACCTGCGCCTCTTCGGCCTCGTGGCCACCGGCTGGATGTGGCTGCGCATGGTGACGGTGGCCGAGCGGAAGCTGGCCGCCGGCGAGGGCGATCGCGCGCAGCTCGTGGCCAAGCAGCACACGGCGCGCTTCTTCGTGACCAAGCTGCTGCCGCAGGCGCACGCGTTCGCGGCGGCGATCAACGCCGGCGCCGCGCCGGTGATGGAGCCGCAGACGTTCTGAGGCCAGCGGTCCGGGGCAGGCGGCTATCCGGTCACGGCCACCGCGCCAGCATCTGCT
>DATANT010000470.1:0-3351 GCA_036266115.1 Gemmatimonadaceae bacterium
CTACGAGACGGCCGCGCTCGCCCGCCGACTGTACGACCTGCTGCAGCTCGGGATGTGGGCCCGGCAGCACGGGGTGGAGCGTTGACCATGCTCGGGCAGGCCAGTGGCGGGGCGGCGACCGGGCCGCGGCGATGGATGCAGCGATGGTGGGGCGAGGCGAGCATCGACTCGCGCCAGAAATGGGACGTCGTGTGGCCGCGGCTCCGCGCGCTGCCGCGCACGCTCCGGCTGCTGGACGCCGGGTGTGGCGCCGGCACCTGGGCGCTGGAGCTCGCCGCACGCCGGCCCGGGTGGCGCGTGGTGGGTGTGGACCTGGATCGTGCGGCCATCGCCGAGGCGGAGCGCGTGCGGCAACGGCTCGGCATGCCCAACGCGTCGTTCGCGTGCGCCGACTTTCTCGAGTACCGGCCAGAGGAGCCGTTCGACGTGGTGCTCTCCATCTCGTCGGCGCACTATGCCGCGGAGTCGGGTGAGGGGCCCGCGCTGTTCGCCCGCCTGGCCAGTTGGCTGCGTCCCGGCGGGCTGCTCGTGCTGTTCGCGCCGCGCCGCGGCGCCGACGTGCCGCTCGTGCGCGGGCTGCCCGCGCCGTACGTGTTGCGCGATCTCTTCACGCCCGCCGCACTCGGCGAACTGTGCAGGGGAGCCGGGCTCGCCGTCGTGACGCTGGATCCCGTGATCGGGAGCTGGGGCACGCTGGCCAAGCAGGTACGGCGCGCCGCCGACGGATCGCGGGCGCTGGCCGCCGCCACGTATCCCGTGCAGATCACGCTCGCCACGCTGGATCGCCTGCGGCCCACGCTCGCGGGGCACGCGCCGTCGGCCAGCCTGCTGCTCGTGGCGCGGCGCGAGCCCGACCGCGCGATGGAGGCGCCATGACGTCGCCGGCGCGGCTGTTCGTGTTCTGGGACTACGACACGCAGTGGGGGGCGGACCGGTCGCGCCGGCGTGGCGCCACGCGCGACTGGGGCGCGCTCGAGTTCCCCAACACCGACGAGCTGCTGGAGCTGCACGCCCGCTACGAGGTGCCGGCCTGCTTCGCCGTCGTGGGTGCGGCCGCGCTGCCGGGGAAGCGGCCGTATCACGACCCCGCGCAGGTGCGGCGCATCCATGCCGCCGGTCACGAGGTCGCGAGCCACGCACACCGGCACGAATGGCTGCCCGGGTTGGGTGCCGCGGCGCTGCGCGAGACGCTGCGCGCCAGCCGCGATGCGCTGGAGCAGTGCATCGGCGCGCCGGTGCGGAGCTTCGTGCCGCCGTACAATCAGCCGTTCGACCACCTGGCCGGCTGGTCGCCGAGCCTCTCCGAGCGCCGCGAGGCCCGGCCGGAGCGCACCGACCTGCGGCGGCTCTGCGATGCGCTCACCGAGACGGGATACGAATTCTGCCGCGTGGCGTACCGCCCGCTCTCGCAGCGGATCGCCGAGCGCGCGGTACGGCGCGCGCTCGACCGACCCGTGGAGCTGGAGCGCATCGGGACCGTCACCTGTGTGCGGCTCAACACCGCGGGCGGCTTCGACCATGACACCCTGGCCGTGCTGGAGCGCGGCGTACACCGAGGAGGTGTGGTAGTGATCTATGGCCATCCGCACTCGCTGCACGTGGGCAACTCGCAGGACGCGCGCTGGCTCGTGCCCTTGCTCGAGCGCGTGCAGCGCTGGCGCGCCGCGGGACGGCTCGCCGTCGTGCAGCCACGCGACGTGTCGGCCAGCCAGCCGTCCCGGTCGTCGGTTGCGCGGTCGGCGCCGTCGTCGGTTCAGCCGAACCACACGCCGAACCACACGCCGAGCCGCGCGCGCGCCACCGACGACCAGCGCGCCGGCGTCGCCGACCGTGCCTCGCGTCGCCTGCGCGTGTGCATGATCTGCCCCGAGTACCCGCCGGGTCCCCACGGTGGCGTCGGCTCGTTCACGCAGGTGATGGCTCGCGCGCTGGCTCACGCGGGCCACGACGTTCGCGTGATCGGCGTGCACCCGGCGTGGTATCCCGCGCCCGACTACGAGGAGGACGAGGGCGTCCGCGTCTGGCGGCTGCGCGATGCGGAGGGACGTGGGGACTGGGTGCGCGCGAGGATCGCGCTCTACCGCCAGATCCGGCGCTGGAGCCGCGACGGCGAGATCGACGTGGTGGAGGCACCGGACCACTCCGGGTGGTATGCCGGCTGGCCGCGTCTCGCGGTGCCGCTGCTGCTGCGCTCCAACGGCTCCATGACGTACTTCGCGCACGAGCTCGATCGCCCCTGCGTGCCCAATCGGCGCCGGCTCGAGACGTGGGGCCACCAGCGCGCCGACGCCTGGGCGGCCGTGAGCTCATATATCGCACGCGTGAATCAGAAGGTCTTCGGGCTCCGGACCGAGCCGCTGGCCATACTCTACAACCCGGTGGACGTACCGCCGGCGCCGGCGCCGTTCGACGCCCGGGAACCGGCGCGCGTGGTGTTCACCGGCACGCTCGCCACCAAGAAGGGCGTGCTGGCACTGGCGGAGGCCTGGCCCATGATCGCGGCGCGCGTGCCATGCGCCGAGCTGCACATGATCGGCAAGGACGACACGGCGCCGGACGGTGGATCGATGATGGCGCACCTGCGCACGGCACTGCCGCCGGAGCTGCGTGGGCAGCTGCACCTGCACGGGCACCTGGACCGCCAAACCGTGATCGAGTGGCTCACCACCGCGCGCGTCGCCGTCTTCCCCTCCATCAGCGAGGCCTTCGGCATTGCGCCCGTGGAAGCCATGGCGACCGGGTGCCCCACCATCTACACGCGGCTCAGCTGTGGTCCCGAGATCGTGCGCGACGAGGTGGATGGACTGCTCGTGGATCCGCGCAACCCCGCCGAGATCGCCAGCAGCGTCATCAGGATTCTCGAAGACCCCGAGCTCGCGCGCCGGCTGTCGGTCGCCGGCCATCGGCGCGCGCGCGATGCCTTTGCCACGGAGCACGGCCTGGCGGCCACCGAACGGTACTACGAGGCCGCGCTCGCGCGCTTCCACGGGAGGAGCTCGTGACGGTCCACGCCCGGCTCGCGCGGTGCCGGGCTCGCGTCACGCCCGATCCGGACGCGGCTCCTGTGCACCGGCTGAGCGACACGCGGGCGGAAGCGCTGCTGGTCGGACCGGTGGCTGGAGATGCCCCGCTCGCGGGCGAGCGCGCCCATCGGCCGCGACGTAGCCGGGGGGTCGTGCGATGAAGCTGTGCGCCGTCTCCTTCAGGGAGACCTGGCAGGATGCCGACGGCTGCTGGCGCACCGGCGGCGGCTTCCCGCTGCAGATGGCCGCCGTGGGGTCGCTGTTCTCGAGCATGGAGCTCGTCCTGTTGCGTGGCGACCCGGAACGCGGCGGGCTCCCGCTTCCCGCG
>DATANT010000471.1:0-6556 GCA_036266115.1 Gemmatimonadaceae bacterium
ATCCGGCTCCACACCCAGCTCGTCGCGCACGCGCCGCGCGTACGTCTCGACCGCGTCGCGGGCCTGAGCGCCCAGGCCGGCGCTCTCGCAGGCCGCCACGAGACGCAGCACCGTGGCGGCGTCGTACGGGTCCAGGCGTGCCAGGCGTGCACACGTCTCCACCAGCTCGCGCGTTCGGCCCTCGCGCTCGTGGGCGAGCAGGAGCCGCTCGAGCGCCTCGCGGAGCCGCTGCTCCGCGTCCCGGCGCACGCCGTCCAGCCAGTGCTCGAACTCCGGCGCCCCGCGCAGGTTGAATCCGTCGAGCACGGGACCCACGTGCAGCCGCACGACGGCCGCGTCGTCGCCCACCGCCAGCGCCTCGCGGAACTCCACGAGGTCCGTGTGGATCGCCGCGGGGTTCAGACGCAGCTCCTGTCCCGCCGTCTCCACCACCTCGCCGAGCTCGCGACGCAGCTCGTACAGCGCCTGCGTGAGCAGGCGCCGCGCGCCCGCGTCGTCCTGCTCGGGCCAGAGCAGGCCGACGATCCGGTCGCGCGTGGCGGTGTTCGGCCACGAGGCGGCCAGCACCGCCAGCACCGCGAGCCGGCGTGGCTGCGCGGCGGCGCCCGATACCAGCGCGCCGTGCGGGTCGGTGAGCGCGACCCCGTTGAAGAGGCGAAAGGAGGGAAGCATCAGCCGGCGGCGAGGTCTATCCACACTGCGGAACAGACGGCCAAGTCTAGCGAACGTTTCCCGTTTACGCCGGCGCCGAGCAGCGGGCTGGGCATCCGACTCCCCCATGCAAGGCGCGGTCCTCGTGACCCGGCCACTCCCGCGGTCGCACGTCGCTATCCACCGCCGGGTGGTGGGCGATCGTCCCGATCCTCGAGGCTCACGCCCTCATGGCGCCGCTCCCCCGCGCACCGGCAGCTTGCGCTGCGACCAGTCCTGATACGACCCGTCGTACATCCTCGCCGGGTAGCCGAGGTAGCGCGCGACCAGGTAGGTGGCGCTCGCGCGATATCCCACCCAGCAGTAGGTGACGACCGTGGCGCCCGGCGCGACGCGGTCGGCGAAGAGCCGCCGTAGCTCGTCGCGGTCGCGGAGCAGGTGGGTCCCGTCGCGAAAGAGCTGCTCCCACTCGAGCTGGCGCGCACCGGGAAGATGGCCGGCGCTCGGCATGCCGTGTCGTTCGCCGGCCCCCAGGTACTCGCCGTCGGTGCGCGTGTCCACGAGCGCGATCCCTGGCTCGCCGAGGTGCGCCTGGAGCCAGTCGGCGCCGGCCACGACCTCCGGGCGAATGCGAGGGGTGAGCCGGCCGCGCGCCACGCGCGGCCGATCGCGCGTCACGGGCCGTCGCTCGGCGCGCCACTGCGGCAGCCCGCCGTCGAGCAGCGAGATCCGCTCGTGCCCCAGGTAGTCGAGCGTGAAGAGGACGCGCGTCGCCATCGGCGGCTCGTCGCCGTACACCACCACGCGCGTGGAGTCGGAGACGCCGAGCCGCTCGAGGAGTGCGCGCAGCCGGTCGGCCGGTGGCAGCTCGCTGCCGAGCGCGTCGCGCCTCGTGACCACGTCCATGTATGGCAGCGCCCGTGCGCCCGGGATGTGCGCCTCGTCGTACGAGTCTCCGTGCCCGACGTGGAGCACGACGACCGATGGGTCGCCCAGGCGCGCCGCGAGCCAGGCAGTGGAGACGACGAGCGAGTCGCCGCCGGCATGCTGGCCGGACGCCGCGCGAGCCGGCGCGGCCATCGCGGCGGCGATGACGACGACGAGGTGGACGATGATGCGGGCGAGACGCACGAGGCCTCCAGTGCTCCGAGTAGTGGACCGCGACCAGGGAGCTTCATGATGCGCGCCGGCGCCCCTTCGGCGCGAGTGGCGGGAGTGCCACCGCGCGATAGCTTTCGGCCATGTCTCAGCGCCCCCATCGCGTCGCGGTCCTCGTGCTCCCGTCGGTCGTTCCGTTCGACCTCGGGGTGCCGGTCCAGGTGTTCGGCTATCCGCGCCCCGACCTCGGGGCGCGGCGCTACGCGATGACCGTGTGCGGGGCGAGGCGCGGACGCGTGCCGACCTCCGGCGGCTTCTCCATCGTCGTGGAGCACGGGCTCGAGGCGCTGCGGCGCGCGCAGACGATCGTCGTCCCCGGCGTGGACGATCTCGCGATTCCCATCCCGCGGACGGTGACGCGCGCGCTCGCCGACGCGCACGAGCGCGGTGCGCGCCTCGTCTCCATCTGCACCGGCGCGTTCGTGCTCGCCGCGGCCGGCGTCCTCGATGGGCGCACGGCGACCACGCACTGGCTCGATGCGCCCGAGCTCTCCGCTCGCTTCCCGCACGTGCGACTCGATCCCGACGTCCTCTACGTCGACGAGGGACGCGTCCTCACCTCCGCCGGCGTGGCGTCGGGCATCGACCTCTGCCTGCACGTGGTGCGGAAGGACCACGGGGCCGCGGTCGCCAATGCCATCGCGCGGCGGCTCGTCGTCGCCCCGCACCGGAGCGGTGGGCAGGCGCAGTTCGTCCCGCAGCCGGTGGCGGAGCCGAGTGGCCGCCGCCTGGAGGCGACGCGCACCTGGAGCCTCGGCCGGCTCGGCGAGCCGCTCACCGTCGGCCGCATGGCCGAGAATGCGGGAATGAGCGTGCGCACCTTCGCGCGTCAATGGCGGGCGGAGAGCGGCACGTCGCCGCTCCGATGGCTCCTCCGCCAACGGATCCTCGCCGCGCAGCAGCTACTCGAGGAGACCGATCACGGAAGCGCCCGGATCGCGGAGGCGTGCGGCTTCGGCTCGGTGGTATCCCTGCGGGTGCACTTCCGGCGCGAGCTGGGTACGAGCCCGCTCGCATATCGGCGGGCGTTCAGACAGGATGCCGACTGAGCGAGCGGGGAGGTCCGCCGCGGTGTCTTCCACAGTGTGTGTCATTCGGCCACCTTATGGCGCGTGCCCGCACACCCGCCCGCCTACACACCGACGTCCCGCATGCTCCGACACCGCCCCTCGACCGCCCCCCTCGCCGCGGCCCTGACGCTCGCGTGCGCGTTCGTCGCCTGTCGCCCCGCGCCGGCCCCGCAGCCCGCGCCGCCGCCCGCGCGCGCGCAGTTCCAGCCCCCGGCTCCAACCGCGACGCTCGCCGCCCATCGCATCGTCCCCGTGCCCACCTCGGTGACGCCCGCCGATGGCGCCCCATTCACCCTTACCGCCACGACGACCATCGTCGCTCCCGCGAGCGGCGAGGCCGCGCGCGTCGGCGAGGCGCTCGCCACGCTCCTCCGCCCGGCCACCGGCTTCCCGATCGCGGTGTCCGCCGCCGACGGCGCCGCGCCGCGGGGCGCGATCGTGCTGCGCCTCGGTGGCGCGGCGGACCTCGGCGACGAGGGGTACGAGCTCACCATCACGCCCGACTCCGTGCGCCTCGTCGCCGCGCACGCCGCGGGGCTCTATCGCGGCGTGCAGACGCTGCGGCAGCTGCTGCCGGCCGGCATCGAGGCCGAGCAGAGCGCGATCCGCATGGCGAGCGCGTGGACCGTTCCCGCCGGCCGCATCGCCGACCGCCCGCGCTTCGCGTGGCGCGGCGGGATGCTCGACGTGGCGCGCCACTTCTTCACCGTGGACGAGGTGAAGCAGTACGTCGACCTGCTCGCCATGTACAAGCTCAACGTGCTGCACCTGCACCTGACGGACGATCAGGGGTGGCGCATCCAGATCGACTCCTGGCCGAAGCTCACGACCGTCGGGGGGAGCACCGAGGTGGGCGGGGGGCCGGGCGGCTATTACACGAAGCAGGACTACGCCGAGATCGTGCGCTACGCGCAGGAGCGGTTCATCACCGTGGTGCCGGAGATCGACATGCCAGGCCACACCAACGCGGCAATCGCCGCCTACCCGGAGCTGGGCTGCAGCAAGCCGACGCCGGGATTTGACGGCGGCACCCAGCCGCCGGGGCTGTACACCGGCATCCGCGTGGGGTGGAGCGCCTTCTGCCACGACCGGGAGGCCACGTACCGGTTCGTGGACGACGTGCTGCGCGAGCTCGCCGAGATGACGCCGGGCCCGTACCTGCACATTGGCGGCGACGAGGTGGAGGTGCTGACGCGTGAGGAGTACGCGCGCTTCATCGAGCGTGTGCAGGGCATCGTCCACACGCACGGCAAGACGATGGTGGGATGGGAGGAGGTGGGGAAGGCGCGGCTGCGGCCCACGTCGATCGCGCAGCTCTGGCGCAGCGACTCCATCGCGCTCCTCGCGCAGCGCCAGGGCGCGAAGCTCATTCTCTCGCCCTCCCCGAAGATGTACCTCGACATGCGCTACACGCCGGCCACGGAGCTCGGCCTCAACTGGGCCGGATTCGTGGAGCTGCGCACGGCGTACGACTGGGACCCGGCCACGTACCTGGCGGGCGTGCCGGAGCAGTCCATCGCGGGGGTGGAGGCACCGCTCTGGACCGAGACGGTGGCGAACATCACCGCCGCGCAGTACCTCCTGATGCCGCGCCTGCCGGCGATCGCCGAGATGGGATGGAGCGCGGCCCCGACGAGGGACTGGGAGAGCTTCCGCACGCGCATCGCCGCGCACGCACCGCGCTGGCGGCTGCTCGGCGTCAACTTTTACCCCTCGCCGCAGGTGGCCTGGTAAGCGGGAGGGGACGCACGCGAGGGGGCAATCGACCGCGGCGCTCGACTCCCGTCACCGCGGCCAGCACATCCCGCTGGCCGCGACGCACTCTCGGGATGACGGCTACCGGTCAACGCCGTACCCCTTCGCCCGCGCGGAGCGCCGTCGCCCTCACCTCAGCACCACCCGGTCCGCCTCGAGGGTGATCGGCACCGTGAGGAGCGCGCGAAACTCGTTGTAGCCGGTGTGGCCGGGGAAGAACGCATGCAGGAAGAGCCAGGGCTCCCCGTCAGGCCCCTCGGCCACCGACGGGTGGCCCGGCCCCCACCACTCCGCCGTCGAGCGCAGCAGCGGCTCGCGCATCTTGCGGTACGGGCCGAGCGGGGAGTCCGCGATGGCGACGCCGATGCCGTAGCGCGCGGTGGAGAAGTCATTGCCAGCGTAGAAGAGGTAGTACCGGCCCCCGTGCCGCGCGACCCAGACGCCCTCGATGAGGTGCGCCTCCCACTCCTGGTCGTTCTCCAGCACGGTGGTGCGGTCGCCCTCGAGGCAGCGGCCGTCCGGTGCCAGCCGCTGCGCGTGGATGGGCGTGCGCATCGCGTCCAGCACACCCTGGCTCGCGCGTCGCACGCTCGCGTCGGCGTCCTGGTCGCGCAGCCGGGCGAGCCGGTCCCGGAACGCCGCGAAGTCGTCGGTCACCGCTTCCACCAGCACCTGCTGCACGAAGAAGCGCTCCATGGGCTCCAGCCCGCGCACCCACGGCCACAGCGTGGCGAGCAGCGAGGCCGTGCGGCGGTCCTCGTCGCCCGGGAACAGCTCGGCGATCAGTTGGCCGTGCTCGTGGAGCAGCCGGTTCAGGCGGTTGGGCCAGACGCCGTTCGCGTCGTCCTTCCAGAACAGGTACGCTGCATCGTCGGCGTCCACGAGCACGTGCGGGTCGATCACGTCGCCCCGCAGCATGGGTGCGTCCATCGCGGTGAACGGGCCGTCCGGCCGCGTGGACGTGGCCACGCCGATGGCCAGCTCGTGGCCGCTCCGCTCCCGCGCCGAGAAGTAGACCCGGTACTCGCCCGCCACGTGGTGCATCTCGGGCGCCCAGTAGTCGCTCACGCGCTCGCCGTCCGCTGCCCACGGCGGCTTGTGCCCCCGCGGAAACACGAAGCCCACGAGGCTCCACTCGCGCAGGTCTCGCGATCGCGCGATGGGGAACGAGTCGGGCGCGTCGTTGGACGTGGCGACGAGATAGTACCACACCGCCTCGCCGTCGGCGTCCGGCTCGCGCACGCGGAGCACCGCCGGATCCCCGTACCCGTGGCGCACGGCCGGCGACAGGTTCTCGGTGAGCAGCGGCTGGTACGGCGCGCGGAACGTGGGCGCATCCCACGGCCGCCGGTTGCGCGGCATGCGGGTGCCGAAGCGGCGCGCGATGGCCTCGAAGACGTCGAGGTAGGCGTTGTGGCCCTGCTCGCGCAGCTGATACTCGCCCGTGGTGGGCGCGCCGGTCGCGAGGGCCGGTCCCGTGACGCGGAACGTACGCGTCGCGCTCGCGGGATTCGCGCCGACTATGTCGACCGCGAACGCGACGGGCGCATTGGCGGCGGGGTCGAGCTCGAGCTCGCGGTCGCGCATCGCGGTACCATCGCCCAGCGCCGCGGGTGGGTTGGTGGTCAGCGTGCGCACTCCCCGGACGGCACCGCGAGCGGCTGGCCGGACGGCACCGGCTCGCCGAAGTCCGGCGAGCCGTCCGCCCGCCAGCCGAAGCGCTGCAGGCGGATCACCCGGTTCCAGTTGGGCCCCGTGTCCACCTTGGCATGGTAGATCAGCCAGTCCTCGGTGCCGTCCGGCGACTTCGCGAAGCCGTTGTGCCCGGGGCCGTAGACGCCGTTGGCCGCGGCGAACACGGGCCCCGTCTTCGTCCAGCTCGCGGGCTGCATGGGGTCCGCGTTGGGCGCGTTGAGGCGCAG
>DATANT010000472.1:0-8731 GCA_036266115.1 Gemmatimonadaceae bacterium
GAGAGCGGCGACCTGGTCACCGAGCTGCCGGCGCGCGGCATTCATCTCGCGCTCCCGGGCGGCGGCACGCTGTCGCTCTGGCCCCAGACGCGCCCCGGTCAGGACGGCCCGCTGGTGGTCACCTACCGGGCGACGGTCACGCCCTGATCGCGGCGCGGTACCCGCCGCGCCGCGCGCCACGACCAACGTCAGCACGCCACGAGGGGCCCGGGAGATTCCCGGGCCCCTCGTCGTCGTACGCCGAACCGGGCGCGGGCGGGTGGCTCCCGACGTTCCTGTTGACTTCCTACAGGAACAAACCCTATCCTCGTCTAGAGCGTCAAAAGGAGAGACAGGGTGACCGAGACACGTTCCGATCTGCTCCAGGGAACCCTGGAGATGCTCGTCCTCAAGGCACTGTCGCTGGAGCCGATGCACGGCTGGGGGCTCTCCGTGCGCCTGCGCCAGCTGTCCGGCGAGGTGTTCGACGTCAACCAGGGCTCGCTCTACCCCGCCCTGCAGCGCATGCTGCGCCGCGGCTGGGTGCGCTCCACCTGGCAGGCGAGCGAGAACAATCGCCGCGCGCGGTACTACGAGATCACGCGCGAGGGCCGGCGCCAGCTCGAGGCGCAGGTGGCCGAGTGGGAGCGGTCGTCGGGCGCGGTGAACCGCGTGCTCCGGTTCGCATTCCAGGGAGGGTGACATGGCATGGTACCACGAGGTCCGCTCGGCGTGGCGCGACCTCGTCCGCCCGCGACCGCTCGAACGCGAGCTCGACGAGGAACTGCGCTTCCACCTGGAGATGGAGACGCAGCAGAACCTGAACGCCGGCATGGTGGAGTCGGAGGCGCGCCGGCGCGCGGTTCGCGACTTCGGCGGCGTGGAGCGCGTGAAGGAGGAAGTGCGGGACGAGCGCGGCGCGCGCTGGCTTCACGACCTGGGGCAGGACGTGCGCTTCGCCGCGCGCTCGCTCCGTCGGCGCCCGGGCTTCACCGCGATCGCCGCGCTCACCCTGGGGCTCGGGATCGGCGCCACCACCACGCTGTTCGGTGTCGTGAAGACGGCGCTGCTCACCCCCCTGCCCTACGGGCACCCGGAGGGCGTGGCGGTGGTGTGGAGCGCGTGGAAGGGCTTCGACCAGACGTGGGTGTCGTACGACGAGTGGGAGGGCTACGACGCGTACGTGGGCGCGTTCGCCGACATCGGGCTCTTCTCCGACGGCGCGGTGAATCTCACTGGCGGCGTGGGTGAGCCCGAGCGCGTGCGCGCCGGCTTCGTGGGTGAGAACGTCTTCCGCATCCTGCAGGTGGCGCCCCTGCTCGGCCGTGGCTTCACGCCCCAGGAGGACCGCCCCGGCGGCCCCGCGGTGATCGTGCTGGGCCACGGGCTCTGGCAGCGTCGCTACGGCGGCGACCCCGCCATCATCGGCCGGGCGATCCAGGTGGGCGGCCGGGCGACGACGGTGGTCGGCGTCATGCCGCCGGGCTTCCGGCTGCCCACCGACTTCGACGCCGACGGTCCCACCGCGGCGTGGCTGCCGCTCGCGCAGGATGCGGCCAGCCAGGGCGCGGTGCCCGGCCCCGAGTACAGCGCCGACGGCATGAGCCATGGCTTCTACAGCGTCGCGCGCCTCGCGCCCGGGGCCACGACCGAGGTGGCGAACGCGCAGCTGCGGGCGCTGGTGGCCCGGCTGGGCGACGAGGGGATCTATCCCGCGGAGATGCAGTTCCGGGCGTTCGCGGTGCCGGTGGAGCAGCAGGTGACCGGACGCGTGCGGCCGGCCCTGCTCGTCGCGCTCGCCGGCGTCGGGTTCGTGCTGCTCATCTCCTGCACCAACGTTGCGGGACTGCTGCTGGTGCGCGGCGAGCAGCGCCGTCGCGAGCTGGCGGTGCGCGTGGCGCTGGGCGCGGGCTCGCGCCGGCTCGCGCGGCTGCTGCTCACCGAGAGCCTGGTGCTCGCGACGCTGGGCGGCGCGCTGGGCGTGGGGCTCGCGGTGCTCGGCGTGTGGCTCGTGCGGAACACCGCGCCGCCGGCGCTGCCGCGCGTGGCCGACACCACGCTCGATCCGGTCGTGCTCCTCTTCGCCCTCGCGGTCACGGTGTGCGCCGCACTGCTCTCCGGCGTGCTGCCCACGCTGCAGGCCACCCGGCTCGCTCCGGCCGCGGAGCTCAAGGAAGGCGGCCGCACCGCCACCGCCGGACGCGAGCGGCTGCGCTGGCGCCAGGCGCTGGTGGCGGCGGAGGTGGCGCTGGCGGTGGTGCTGGTGGTGGGCGCGGGGCTCATGATCCGCAGCGTCTCCAACCTGTTCGCCATCGACGCCGGCTTCCGCGCCGAGCACGTGCTCACCATGCGACTCTCCACGCCGGCCACGTGGTATCCCGACTCCGCGCGCGTGGCGCGCTTCTACGACGAGCTGCAGCGGCGCGTGACGGCCATTCCGGGGGTGACGCACGCGGGCGCGGCCTACCTGCTGCCACTGGCCACCGAGATGGGCGACTGGGGGCTGCAGGTGGAGGGCTACACGCCGCCACCGCATCAGGGCACGCCCGGCGACTGGCAGGTGGTGACGCCCGGCTACTTCGAGGCCATGGGCCTGCGGCTCGCGGCCGGGCGCTTCATCGACGAACGTGACCACATGGAGGCGCCGCTCGTGCTGGTGATCAACCGGCGCTTCGCGAAGGAATACCTCGCCGGCCGCGAGCCGCTGGGCGCGCGGGTGCGCATCAACGGCGGGCCGCCCGACGCGTGGGCCACCGTGGTGGGCGTGGTGGACGACGTGCGCCACAACGCGCTCACCGACGAGGTGAAGCCGCAGTTCTACGCGCCGCTGGCCCAGTTCGCGGTGTCGCCGGGCAACACCCTGCGCAGCATGACCCTGGTGGTGCACACGGCCACGGACCCCGAGGCGCTCGTCCGGCCCGTGCGCGCCGCGATCCGCGACCTCGATGCGCGCCTCCCGGTGTCGGAGGTGCGCACGATGGAGCAGGTGGTCGGCCAGTCCATCGCGGAGCCGCGGTTCGCCATGGAGCTGCTCGGGCTGTTCGGCGTGCTGGCGCTCACGCTGTCCGCCATCGGCATCTTCGGCATCGTGTCGCAGGTGGTCGCGTCGCGGTACCACGAGTTCGGCATCCGCGCCGCGCTCGGGGCGGCACCGCGCGACCTCATGCTGTTGAGCGTGCGCGCCGGGCTCCTGCAGACGGGCGCGGGGCTCGCCATCGGGGTGGTGCTCGCGCTGCTGCTCACGCGTGCCATGCGTGGGCTGCTGCACGGCGTGGCCCCCACCGACCCCGTGACCTTCGCGGCGGTGGTGCTGGTGACGGCGCTCGTGGCGGTGCTGGCGAGCGTGGGTCCGGCGCGGCGGGCCGGACGCACCAACCCGGTGGCGGTACTGCACGAGGGCTGACCGCCGGGCGTGCGAGCGCCGGGCCCGACGGGGCGTTTGCTCCGGCCTCGATCGGGCGCGCCCGGCCGCGCTACGGCGCGACCGGGGGGGCCGGGGTGACCGCCGCGGGGACGACCGCCGCACCGGGTGCGGCGGCGGGCACCACCGGCGCTGGCCCGGGCAGCCGGGGCGACGGGAGGCTCACGAGCACGGACGTGATGAGCAGCACCACCGCCGCCGCCATCAGCTCCGCCCGCGCCGAACGGCGCACGGCGACCGCGGCGTGATCGCTGCCGAGCGCCGACCCCCGTCGCCAGTTCCATGCGCCGAGCGCGAACACCACGGCCACCACGCACAGCTTGGCCATGAACGTCCAGCCGTACGGCGTGGTCCAGAGCGCGGCGACGTACTTGAGGTGCCGCCACGCGGTGATGCCGCCAAAGCTCACCAGCACCGCACCCATGAGCATCGCGAGCGGCGAGAACGCGCGCACCATCTCGGCCACGATCACGCCGCGGCGCTGGCGTCCACCGTCGCCCCGCATGGCGACGGTGAGGCCGCAGGAGAGGAGCACGAACAGCGTGCCGATCCAGAGGCCGCCGGCCAGCATGTGGATGGGGTTCACGAGCCGCGTCCACTGACCGAAGAACGCGCCGGCCAGCGCGCCGGCCACCACGCCCACGCCGGCCAGTGGCCAACCCACCTTCCGACCGGCGGCGGCGAGCGCGAAGCCGATGATCGCGACGGGTGCCAGCACGACGCGGAGCGCGAGTGGCCCGCCCCTGGCCACGAGCTCGGCCACCCCCACCTCCGCGCGGGCAGCGGCGCCGTTCACGCCCATGGCCAGGTACACGGCGCCGATCACCGCACCCAGCAACCCGAGCACCGCCGCGCGGCGCGCGGCGGCGGCGTACACCATCCGGTCGCCGGATGACGCGATGTCGCCGGCACCGAGCCGCCCGCGCACGACGGCGTAGCGGAAGCCCACCGCGCCCGCGGCGAGGAACGCCCCCGCGAACTCCACCAGCTGCATGGCGGGCTCGGTCCACTGGATCAACGGTTCTGTCTGCATCGCCCAAGCATACCGTGACGGGCCGGCAAGCGGCAGAGCCACGGAGCAGGAACCCTCGATCCCTACGGATTGGGCGGCGTGTTGGAGTTCGTGGACCGTTCCGACAGCGGGTATGGCAGCCACGCCACCTTGGCCTCGGCCAGGTGCCCCAATCTCCGCTGGTCGGCCCAGTGCAGGCCGGTGATGAACAGCGAGTAGGTTCGCTGGCGATAGATCTCCGCGAGCACGGCGTCCTCCGTGGCCAGCGCCTCGTCGGGCAGGGCGGGCAGCCCGGCAGCCGCGCGTACCCTGTTCACCTCGACGCGCGCCTCCGGCAGCCGGAGGGCGCGCGCGTGCGCCTCGGCGCGGATGAGCGTCAGCTCGTCCTGGGTGAAGACGGGAATGGGGTCGGTGACGTTGCGATAGACGTTCAGGCCCACGAGCGTGGCCCCACCGAACGCCGACGACGCGGTGGCGGTGGTGAATCGATTGACGCGGGCATCCCCCGGCTCCGCGTTCGTGCGGAACGAGGCGATGGCCGCGAAGTAGCTCAGCGCGTGGAACACGCCGCGCAGCGGGTTCGGATCCGCCGTGGCGTACGTGATCACCGACGTGGCGCTCGCCGGCACCTCGTTCGCGAAGGCCAGCGCCTGCTCGCCGTTGCCGGCGGCCAGCGAGAAGCGCGCCTGCATCGCGATGATGGTGTTCGGCAGGTCGAATCCGGCCGCGAGCACGGTGCTGGTGAACTCGGTGGACGGTGGCTCCGCGGCGAGATCGGCGCGTGCCGATGCCAGCAGATCGAGCACCCGGGCGAGCACCTCCGCCCGCGGTGAGAAGACCGGGTTTTCCTGGGCGGGATCGAGAGGGATCTGCTCGAAGCTCTCGATGAGGGTGCCGAAGGCGATCGCCTTCAACGTCTTCGCCAGCACGGTCATGCCCGACCGAGTGCCAGGCGTGAGCGCGACCGCGTCCACGTTGCCCAGGATGTCGTCGGCCGAACGGACGACGGCGTAGTTCTTGGCCCACAGGTCGAGAAGCTCGGTGTTGGCTTCCTCGATCTGCGCATTGGCGCTGGGCGTGGGAAAGAGCTGGAACTCGCGTTGCGTGGACTGCGACGCATTGGTGTTCCCCAGCTCGCCGGAGACGAGCGCGGGCACCCAGACGCTCTCCTCGATGGCGTTGCCGTAGCGTCCCTGCAGGCCGATGGCCACGGCGCGCAGGCCGGCCGGCGTGGTGAGCACTTCCTCCTCGGGCGCCGCGTTCGGGTTGGTGACGTCGAGCGAGCAGGCCGCGGCGCTCACGAGAGCGGCGCCCACCGCGGCGGCGCGCAGCGTCGGGCCCACCCATCGGCGATGCGGATGGCCAGCGAGCTGGCGAACGAGCCGACGAGCGGCGTGGGATGCGAGGTTGGTCGTCATGGCTGGTCTCGGCGCTCAGAAGTTCACGGTGACGCCGAGCGTCACGTTCCGGGGAATCGGAGTGGTGGCGAAGCTGAAGCCGCGGACGAGCGTGCGCTGCGCGCCCACGTTCGCCTCCGGATCCCAGCCGGTGTAATCCGTCCACGTCTTCAGGTTGCGGCCGGCCAGGGTGACCGTGGCGCCGCTCGCCCGCACCAGACGCGTGACCGACTCCGGCAGCGTGTAGCTCACCGAAGCCTCGCGCACTTTCACGAACGAGCCGTCCTCGATGTACTCCTCGAAGATGCTGCGACGGGCCTGGAAGTAGCCCGCCGGAACCTCGCCCTGGAGCTCGCGCGCGTACTCGGCGCCAGAGCCGAACGCCGGCGTCTCGAGCAGGCGGCGATCGAAGTTGAAGACGTCGAGGCCATGCACCGCGTCGAGCTGCAGGCGCAGCAGCACGCTGCTCCCCAGCGTGACCTCGTTGGTGAGCGTCCAGTACAGGTCGGGGTTGGGGTCGCCGATGATACCGCGCGGGCCGATGGCCGGTATGCCGACGGTGGCGCCGCTCTCGTTCACGACGGGCACGCCCGCCGCATCCACGATGCGCCCCTGCGCGTCACGCACGTACGTCGTGCCCCAGAAGTGCCCTGGCGGCTCGTTCGCGGCCACCCTGATGACGTCGAACGACTGGGGGATGAAGAACGCCCCGCCATCGCTCACCTGCGTCACGTCCGGGTTGTTCGTGCTGAGGGTGGCGGAGGTCGTCCAGCCCCAGCGCGCGGCCTCCACGTTCACCGACCGCACCAGCAGCTCGATGCCCTGGTTCTCGAGCACGCCCACGTTCGCCAGTTGCGACAGGAAGCCGCTGGATGGGCGGACGGTCCTGGGCAGGATGAGGTCGGTCACTTCCTTGTTGAAGTACGTGGCTTCGATGCCGAGCCGACCGCCGAACAGCTCGACGTCCGCGCCGCCCTCGATCTCGCGCTGCCGCTCGGGACGGAGCTGCTGGTTGCCCTGCTGCGTGCTGTTGACCACGCCCGCGTTGATGCCGCTCGGCTCGAACACGTAGTTGTTGAGCCGGTCGAAGCTGCCCGTCGGCTGACCGCCGGAGTAGCCGAGGGCCGCGCGCAGCCGCAGCCGCGTCACGAACGCGGCGAGCCGCCCCTGCCACCAGTCCATCGCCGACACGTCGAACGAAGCGCCGAACTTGGGGAAGTACTGGGTGCGCTCGTCGGAGCCGAAGGCACTGGCCGCATCGGCGCGCAGCCCCGCCGTGAGAAAGAGCATGTCGGAGATCCCCACCTGCTCCTGCGCGTACACGCCGAGCGTCCGGCGGTCGTCACGGAGCTCGCCGGCGAACTGGCGACTCCCGGTCACCGTCACCACGAGTGGCGCGAGGTCCTCGGCGCGCGCCGTGACCACATCGTACCGCTGCTGCTGCCAGTTCACGCCCGCGCTCGTCGTGAGCTTGACGCTGGACGATGGCTGCGCGGTGTGGCTCAGGTCGAGATCGGCGTTGATGAGCCGGGCGCGGTCCGACGCCGAGACGGCGAGCCCGGGTGCCAGCGCGACCGCGGACGAGTTGCGGGGCACGAACTGGCTGCCGGTCTCCGTGTAGGTGTCGTAGCCGAATCGGAAGTCGAACGTGATGTCGGCGCCGGGCGTGCCCTGGAGCTGCAACCCGCCGATGAAGCGCGAGAGGTTCTGCGGAGCGCCCCAGTTGGCGATGATGTCCAGCGGGTTGGCGAGGCTGAAGCCCTTGGGGTATTCCCCCGTCACCGGATCCGGGAAGAGGTTGATGTCGTTGGGCTGGAAGAGGAAGCTGGTGAGCACGCCGGTGTTGGCCACCAGCCCGCCGTTGGGCGTGAGCTCCGCGTCGCTCGAGATGTAGCTCGTGCTCACGGCCAATCGCAGGCGGTCCGACAGCCGCCGATCCAGGTTGAGACGCAGGTTGCGCCGCTCATAGTCCGTGGAGCGCAGGACGCCTTCCTGATCGAGCAGTGAGCCGGAAAGGAAGAACTGGGTGCGCTCGTCGCCGCCCGACATGGAGAGCGTCGCGCCCCACTGAGGCGCGGTCTGGAAGATCTGGTCCTGGTAGTCGTAGCGCGTCACCGGCGCGCCGGCGGCGTTCACCGGTGACTGGTTCACCGGCACGAAGTGCTCGACCTTGTCCAGCCCCGCGGTCGTGCGGAGCGTGAATCTCGTGGCACCGGCCCGGCCTCGCTTCGTGAAGATCTGCACCACGCCGTCGTTGGCCCGCGAGCCGTAGAGCGCCGCCGCCGCCGCGCCCTTCACGACCTCGATGCGCTCGATCTCGTTGGGGTCGAGGTCCGCCAGCCGATTGGTGGTGTAGCCACCGAGGTCCACGAGCTGCGTGGAGCTGTTGTCCACGATGATGCCGTCGACGATGTAGAGCGGCTCGGCACTGCGGCTGAGCGTGGAGAGGCCGCGGATGCGAACGCTCGTGCCGCCGCCCGGCGTGCCGGAGTTGGACGTGACGAGCGCGCCCGCCACCTTGCCGGCGAGCGCGGCGTCGACCTGCGGCACGGCGGTGGTGGTGAGCTCCTCGCCGTCAACCGTGGAGATGGTCGCCCCCAGCTGGCTGCGCTCGGTGGCTGCGCCGGTGCCCGTGACCACGATCTGCGAGAGCTGCAGCACGTCGCGCGATAGCGCGAAGTCGCGGGTCACGGTGCCGCTATCCTCGGTCACCGTGGCGCGCCCCGGATGGTAGCCCACCAGGCGGGCGAGCAGCGTCACGGGCGGGCGCGGCTCGCGGATCACCAGCCGGTACGCACCATCGGCGCCGGCCACCGTCCCGATGGTGGCGCCTTCCACCCTCACCTGCGCGCCCGAGATGGGGCGTCCGCCTTCGTCCAGCACGCGGCCCTGCACGGTGAGCTGTGCTCGCGCGAGCGCTGG
>DATANT010000473.1:0-2155 GCA_036266115.1 Gemmatimonadaceae bacterium
CGGTGAGGTCGTCGTAGCGCGCCAGCAGCGCGTCCACCACCTGTGGCTGCAGCCCGAGCGCGGCGAGGGTGGGGGTGAGCTCCCACTCGCGCCAGCGTCCGGCCAGCGAGCCGCGCAACCAGGAGTCCAGAGGGAAGGAGAATCCCGCCTTGGCGGACGGCTCGCGCAGGGTGGGCGCGATACGCTCGGCCACGGATCGCAGCGGCTCCTTCGTGCGGCTCGCGCGGTAGCGCGCCGCGAGCGGCAGACGCGCGCCGAAGTCCAGCATCGCGTTGCCCAGGAGGGGGACGCGCACCTCCAGCCCGTGCGCCATGGACATGCGGTCCACCTTGAAGAGGCAGTCACACGGGAGGTCCACGAGCAGGTGGAAGCGGATCTGCTGCTCGGCGAACCCTCCGCGCGCGCCGTCCCCGATGATGTCGCGCACCTCGGGAAAGCGGCCCTCGCCGTCGGGAAAGGCCGCGGTCAGCCCGTCGGCCCCCAGCAGCGCGGCGAGCGTGTCCGGCTCCCACCGGCGCGCCCACTCGATGATGACGTCGGCGTCCTCGCAGAGCGAGAGGCGCGCGTACTTGCCCGCTCGGCGCAGGAGCGCGCCCGGCGCGGCGCCGGGCAGGGTGGCCAGGGCGCGGCGCACCGGTCGCGGCAGCATGCGCGCGCGCCGCGCCACGTGCTGCTTGCGCAGGCCGGCGTAGCCGAGGAACAGCTCGTCGCCGCCATCCCCACTCAGCGCCACCGGCGTGTGCGGCCGCACCTGCTGGCACAGCGCGTACACGGCCAGCGCGGAGTCGTCACCGAACGGCTCGCCGAGCCCGGCCACGATCCGGCTCACCGACTCGTGGTCGAAGAGCAGCGTCGCTGCCTCCACCTCCGCGTGCTGGGTGCCGAGGTCCGCGGCGATGCGCCGGGCGCGAACCGATTCGTCGAGCGAGGGCTCCCAGGAGCGTACCGTGAACGAGCGCATGCCCTGGCCGTCCGCGCCGGCGCAGCGCTGCGCGAGTCCGGTGATGAGCGACGAATCCAGGCCGCCGCTCAGGAAGGCGGCGATGCCCACGTCGGACACCAGCTGCTCCTGCACCGTGCGCTCCAGCGTCTCCTCCAGCATGCGCTCCGCGCGCGCCTCCTGGGCAAGCGATCCGTCCGGCTCGTACATCCAACGGTCGAACGTCGTGTGCCGCACGGCGCCGTCGCGCCATCGCAGCGCGCTGCCCGGCGCGAGCTGCCGCACGTCCCGCAGCCAGGTGCGGGGATGGATCACGTACCCGAAGTGAAGGAACTGCCCCAGCGCGCGCGCATCGAGCCGCCGGGGCACCAGCCGGCTGGCGAGCAGCGCGGCGAGATCGCTCGCGAAGACGAGCTGGCCGGACGTGACATCGTGCCAGTAGTACAGCGGCTTCACGCCCGCCCGGTCCCGGGCGAGCAGCAGCTCGTGCCGCCTGGCATCCCAGATGGCGAAGGCGAAGATCCCGTCCAGCCGAGGCAGCATCTCGATCCCGTGCTCCTCGTACAGCCGCAGCAGCACCTCGGTGTCGCCCTGAGTGCGGAAGCGATGACCCTGCTGCTCCAGCGCGCGGCGCAGCTCGCGGAAGTTGTAGATCTCGCCGTTGAACGACACCACCGCGCTGCCGTCCTCGTTGGGCATGGGCTGTGGCGAGCCCTCGACGTCGATGATGCTGAGGCGGCGATGCCCCAGCACGGCGTCGCAGTCCGGCGCCTGCCAGCATCCCATCGCATCCGGCCCGCGCGCCGCAAGGGCGCACATCATCGCGTCCACCCCAACGGCCGCCGACGGCGGCGCCACTCCCACCCACCCACAGATGCCGCACATGGCTACCGACCTCCGGCGGACGGTGCGCTGGCCCGTGGTGACGGCGGGATGGCGGCGGGCCGCGCGACGGCCAGCGCGGTGCCGCACAGGGCGCCAGCCATGCGCTCCCACGCGGACGCGTGCCACGGTCGGCGCGCGATGGATGCGGCGCTCCGCGCCAGCTCGAGCGTGAGCACCCGCGTGAGATCGCGCCGATACGCCCCCGCGCTCGCGGCGAGCCAGCGCAGCGTGTGGGCCCGTCCCCACGTCTGGGTGAGTCCCAGGGCCCAGCCGCCGTTCGCGTACGGCGTCCGCACGGCTGCGGCCCGCGGATGGAGCGCGAGCGCATCG
>DATANT010000474.1:0-15013 GCA_036266115.1 Gemmatimonadaceae bacterium
GAATCGCCGCCACCGGCGATGCGACCTCTTGCCCCGCCACGGCCGTGAGGTATCCACCACGAGCCCGCCGCCGGCGCTCCCGCTCGACGGCACGCTCGTCAGCTCGCCGCTCGCGGTCGGGCATCGCGCACGCGCGCCTCGGCCGGGCCCCGGCGCCACGCATGTAGCTGGTGTCTGCCCGGGAGACCCACCACGTCGTGTCGACACGACGGGCGGGTTCACGCCGAAGGGGCGATCTCTCTCTGGAGATCGCCCCTTCAACACTGTTCCTCTGGACTATATCGCCCTGCCGGGTCAGGGGCCGTTCCGAGTGGCCGCGCCGGCTCCGAGCGGACGACACCGGTTGCCCGGTTCGGTGCCTGCCCGACCTGGCGAGACTCAGACGTCCAGGTTGTTCGCGAACTTCGCGTTGGCCTCGATGAACTCGCGGCGCGGCTCCACGTCGTCGCCCATCAGCATCTGGAACGTCTGGTCGGCGGCCAGCGCGTCCTCCATCTCCACCTTCAGGATGGTGCGCGTGGACGGGTCCATGGTCGTCTTCCACAGCTGCTCGGGGTTCATCTCGCCCAGGCCCTTGTAGCGCTGGGTGACGATCGAGCCGCGGTTCGGATCGCCGTTGCCGAGGCGCGTGGCGATCTCCTGCCGCTCCGCCTCGTCGTACGCGTAGTACTCCTCCTTGCCCTTGCGCACCTGGTAGAGCGGCGGCTGCGCGATGTAGATGTAGCCGGCGTCGATGAGCTGCTGCATCTGGCGGAAGAAGAACGTGAGGAGCAGGGTGCGGATGTGCGCCCCGTCCACGTCGGCGTCCGTCATGAGGATGATCTTGTGGTACCGCGCCTTCTCCAGCTCGAACTCGTCCTTGATGCCCGTGCCGATCGCGGTGATGATCGTCCGGATCTCCTCGTTGGAGAGCACCTTGTCGATGCGCGCCTTCTCCACGTTGATGATCTTGCCGCGCAACGGCAGGATGGCCTGGAACGCGCGGTTGCGCCCCTGCTTGGCCGAGCCGCCGGCGGAGTCACCCTCCACCAGGTAGAGCTCCGAGATGGACGGGTCGTCCACCGAGCAGTCGGCCAGCTTGCCCGGCAGGTTGCCCACGTCGAGCGCGGACTTCTTGCGCGTGAGGTCGCGCGCCTTGCGCGCCGCCTCGCGGGCACGCGCCGCGGACACGGCCTTGTCCACGATCGTGTTGCCCACCCTGGGGTGCTCCTCGAGGTACTGCGCGAGCAGGTCGTTGACCACCGACTTCACCGCGCTCTCCACCTCGGAGTTGCCCAGCTTCGTCTTGGTCTGCCCCTCGAACTGCGGCTCGCGCACCTTCACCGAGAGCACCGCCGTGAGCCCCTCGCGCACGTCGTCGCCGGAGAGCGTGGTCTCCTTGTCCTTCTTGTTCAGGTTGGACTTCTGAACGTAGAGGTTCACCACGCGGGTGAGCGCGCTCTTGAAGCCCGTGAGGTGCGTGCCGCCCTCGTGGGTGTTGATGTTGTTGACGAAGGAGAAGACGTTCTCGGTGTACCCGTCGTTGTACTGCATCGCCAGCTCGATGCCGACGTCGTCGCGCTCGGTCTCGATGTAGACGACGTCCGGGTGCAGCGGCTTGCGGCTGGCGCTCAGGAACTGCACCATCTCGCGCAGCCCGCCCTGGGCGAGGAACGTCTCCTCCTTCTCCAGCCCTTCGCGCTCGTCCCGCAGCACGATGGTCACGCCCTTGTTCAGGTACGAGAGCTCGCGCAGGCGCAGCGCCAGCGTGGCGTAGTCGTACTGCAGCACGCTGAAGATCTGGTAGTCGGGCTTGAACCACACCTTGGTGCCGGTGTCGCGGGGCTTCACCGGGCCGAGCACCTTGAGCTGGGTGCGCGTGGCGCCGCGGTCGAAGTCCATGTAGTGCTCCTTGCCCCCGCGCCGGATCCAGACGCGCAGCGACTCGGAGAGCGCGTTCACCACCGACACGCCCACGCCGTGCAGGCCGCCGGACACCTTGTAGCTGTCCTTGTCGAACTTGCCGCCGGCGTGCAGCACCGTCATGGCCAGCTCCACGCCGGGGATCTTCTCCACCGGGTGGATGTCCACCGGAATGCCGCGACCGTTGTCCTCCACCGTGATGGAGTTGTCGTGGTGAATGGTGACCTTGACCGAGTCCGCGTGGCCGGCCAGCGCCTCGTCGATGGAGTTGTCCACCACCTCGTAGACCAGGTGGTGCAATCCGCGCTCCGAGGTGGAGCCGATGTACATGCCGGGGCGCTTCCGGACGGCCTCGAGCCCCTTGAGCACCTGAATCTGTCCGGCGCCGTACTCCGACGTCGGCATGGTTGCAGTCTTGGTCATAGTCACCCTCAGAAGGTCCTACGCTACCCGAACGAACGCCGAAAAACGCTTTGCGGGCAACCTTTGTAAGTTAATCGGGCCGAAGCGTGAAAGCAACTCCGGCCCATCGCCGTAAGTGCTTGAAAACCGCGCACTTACGACAGCCTCACCGCATCAGGTGCCAGCGGATTTTGCGCACCCGATGCTGGGGTAGCCGCCGGTTGATCCTGGTCAGCAGTTCGGGTTCCAGCAGCGACAGCTCGTTCATCCACGCGCTGGTTCTCACGGCCACGAACAGCGTGCCGTCGGCGGCGATGGAGCGCGGCTCCGTGACCGCCGCGATCTGCGGTCCCACGAGCTCCGGCCACTCCGGAATGATGGACGCCTGCTCCACCCGCCCGCTGAGTCCCTTCTGCTCCAGAAACGCGGCCACCGCGTCGCCGAGCGGCGTGGGACGCCGCTTGCGGTGCTCGGTCATGCGCCCGCCGGCGTCAGCGCGCCATCGATGATGCGCCGCCGCTCCAGCCGCGTGAGCTCGGGCGGGATGTCGGCCTCCCGCGGCACGGCGATGATGGTCTGCCCACGCCCCCCTTCGCCGAGCAGCGCCAGGATGCGCTCCGAGCGCCGCGCATCCAGCTCGGCGAACGGATCGTCGAGCAGGAGCAGCGGCGACGCGCCCACGTGCTCGCGCAGCGTGGCCGCTTCGAGCATGCGGAGCGCGATGGCGGCGGTGCGCTGCTGGCCGGCGGAGCCGAAGAGCCGCGCCTCGCGCCCCTCCAGCAACACCTCCAGGTCGTCCCGGTGCGGCCCGGCGTGCGTCACGCCGCGCTTCATGTCGTGCGCGCGTCGCGCGGCGAGTTGCGCGAGCAGCGCGTCCTGCACCACCTCGCCGCGCGGCAGGTGCGTCACGTAGCGCAGCTCCGCAGGCGCCCGCTCGCCGATCGCGTCGCACAGCCGGGCGAACTCGCCTGCCCATCGCTCCACCCAGGCCACGCGCTCGCTCCACAGCACCGCGCCATGCTGGGCCAGCGCCGGCTCCCACACCGCCACGCGGTCCTCGCCCACGCGCCCGCGCTGCGCGTCGCGCAGCACGGTGTTGCGGCGGAGCAGGGCGCCGCGGTAGTGCTGCAGGCTGGCGAGATAGCGGCGCGAGGTGAGCGAGAGCATCACGTCCAGAAAGCGCCGGCGCTCGCTGGGCGCGCCACCCACCAGCGACACGTCGCGCGGCGACACGAGCACCGCCGGCAGCGCGCCGAGCGCCTCGCTCAGTCGCGACGCCTCCACGCCGTCCACGCGCACCCGCTTGCGCTTGCCCTGGCGCTCGAAGCCGGCCGACACCTCGCGTGCGCGCTCGCCTACGAGCGCCGTGGCCGCCAGGTGAAAGCCGGCCTCGCCGAAGCGCACGAGATCCTGGTCGCGCGTGCCGCGCACGGAGCGCAGGAGCTGCAGGTAGTACACGGCCTCCAGCAGGTTCGTCTTCCCGTGTCCGTTGTCGCCCACCACGGCCACGCCGTCGTCGGCGGGCAGGAGCTCCACCCGGTGCAGATTGCGGAAGTCGCGCACGACCAGCCGCTGCAGCCGCACGCGCTCGCCCGTGTCGGGTGTCACCACCGGCGGCTCACCGGGCCAGGCGCCGGCTCGTCGCGCGCGCGGCCGGCGCGTGGCTCACTTGCCGTGGAATGCGGCCGGCCGCTTCTCCAGGAACGCGCGCGTGCCCTCCTGCATGTCGGCGCTGGCGGAGAGCAGGCCGAAATGGTTGGCTTCGAGCAGCAGCCCGGCGTCCAGCCCCGTCTCCAATCCATCGTTCACCGCCTCGATGCACACGGCGAGGGCGAGCGGGCCGTTGGCGAGCATCTGCCGCAGCATGGCGCGGGCCGCGTCCAGCAGCTCCGCCGCCGGCACCACCTGGTTCACCAGCCCGATGCGGTACGCCTCGGCCGCGTCGATCATCTCGCCGGTGAGCAGCAGCTGCAGCGCGCGCCCCTTGCCCACCAGGCGCGGTAGCCGCTGCGTGCCGCCATAACCGGGGCCGATGCCGAGCTTGGCCTCGGGCTGCCCGAATCTGGCCGCCTCGCTGGCCAGGCGCACGTGGCAGGCCATGGCGAGCTCGCAGCCGCCGCCCAGCGCGAAGCCGTTCACCGCCGCGATCACCGGCTTGGGCGAGGTCTCGAAGCGGCGGAACACCGCCTGCCCGGTGAGCGACCGCGCCTTGGCCTGCATGGGGCTCTGGCTCGCCAGCTCGCCGATGTCCGCACCGGCCACGAAGGCCCGTCCGGCACCGGTGAGCACGATGCCGCCCACGGCGTCATCGGCGCGCAGGGCGTCGATGGCCTCGCCCAGCTCGCGGATGGTGGTGGCGTTGAGGGCGTTGAGCTTGTCCGGGCGGTTGACGGTGAGCGTCGCGATGCGGTCGGCGACGTCCAGCGTGAGCGTCTCGTAGGCCATGCGCGGAGGAGAGCCAGGGCGGGTGGAAACGGGCATTCGCGAGCTGGAGAATCTACTCCTCCGGATCGCTTCTTGCCGAGGTGCGGCGCAAGTGACGGCCACGCAATGGATTCTCCGTGAAGGCACGAAGCGCGGCGGCTTCCGCTACCGCGACGCCGGGGGCGCCCCGGTGCGCGACGCCCGCACGTTGGCGCGCATCGCCGCGCTGGCGGTGCCACCCGGCTGGACCGACGTCCACATCGCCCGGGGCGCGCGCGCCGCGGTGCAGGCGTGGGGCTTCGACGCGCGGGGACGCAAGCAGTACCGCTACCACGATCGGGCGGTGGCCCGCGGCGAGCTGCGCAAGTATTACCGCGTGCGCCGCCTGGCGCACGACCTGCCCACGATCCGCCGCGCCCTGGACGTGCACTTTCGCCAGCCGGAGCTCACGCGCGAGCGCGCGGCGGCCGTCGCCGTCCGCCTCATCAGTCAGGGCTTCTTTCGCGTGGGCAGCGAGCGCTACGCCGTGGAGAACCGGACGTTCGGCATCACCACGCTGCGCAAGTCGCACGTCACGGTGCAGGGCGACCAGGTGCTCTTTCGCTACGTGGGCAAGCGCGGCGTGCGTCAGCGGCAGGTGGTGGTGGACCGCCACGCGGCGCGCGCCGTGGCCGAGCTGCTGCGCACGCCGGGCCCGCGGCTGTTCCGCTACCGGGAGGCCGGCCGATGGCGCGATCTCACGGCGCGCGACGTGAACGCGTACCTACAGCGGTCGCTCGAGGTGCCGTACTCCGCCAAGGACTTCCGCACTTGGGGCGGCACGCTGCGCGCGGCCACCGTGCTCGCCGAGCTGGGGCCCGCCGACACGGCGAGCCAGGCCAGCCGCAACGTGCTGACAGCGGTACGGCTGGTGGCGGCGGAGCTGGGCAACACGCCCGCCATCTGCCGCGCGTCGTACGTGCACCCCATCGTCATCGCGCGCTACGTGGACGACGGGCTCACCATCCAGCCCGACCGCCTGCGCCCCACTCGGCGCCACGACCGGTGGGCGCACGCGCCCGAGGAGCGGGCGCTCATTCGCTTTCTGGACGAGCACTTTCCCGAGCGCCGGCGGGTGCGCCGCGCCCGGACGCCGCCGGTGGAGCGGCGCCAGGAGTAGCGCGCGCGCTCGACCGCGGCATTCCGCCCGCCCGAGCGCACCGGTACGTTACGGCCGTGCCGGTCATCCAAGCCGTACGATGGGCGCCCGCGGGCGACGCGGTGCGCATCGTCGATCAGACGTGTCTTCCCGCCCACTACGTGGAGCGCGACCTGCGCTCGCTGGACGACGTGTGCGAGGCGATCGCGACGCTCCGCGTACGCGGTGCGCCGGCCATCGGGATCGCGGGCGCGATGGGACTGGTGGCGTCGCTCGCGCGCCACTCCACGCTCGGCGCCGCGGAGCTCGCGGCGCTGGCGCGCGCGAGTGCCGAACGCATTGCCGCCGTGCGGCCCACCGCGGTGAACCTGCCGTGGGCCATGCGCCGCATGCTCCGCCGGCTGGACGCGGTGCGCGGCGCGGATGCCGCCGCGCTGCTCGACGAGCTGCGCGCCGAGGCCACGGCCATCCTGGACGAGGACCGGGTGATGTGCCGCCGGATCGGCGAGCTGGGCGCCGAGCTGCTGGCCGACGGCGCGCGCGTGCTCACGCACTGCAACGCCGGGGCGCTGGCCACCGGCGGCATCGGCACGGCGCTGGCCCCGGTCTACGTGGCCGCCGAGCGCGGCATGGCGGTGGAGGTGTTCGCCGACGAGACGCGTCCGCTGCTGCAGGGCAGCCGCCTCACGGCGTGGGAGCTGCAGCGCGCGGGCATCCCGGTCACCGTGCTCACCGACGGCATGGCGGCGTCGCTCATGGCGGCCGGGCGGGTGGACGTGGTGCTCGTGGGCGCCGACCGGATCGCGGCCAACGGCGACGTGGCCAACAAGGTGGGCACGAGCATGCTGGCGATCGCCGCGCGGCATCACGGTGTTCCGTTCTACGTGGCCGCGCCCAGCTCCACGCTCGACGCCGCGACGCCCACCGGAGCCACCATCCGCATCGAGCAGCGCGGCGCCGACGAGGTCACGGCGCTGCACGGCGTGCGCACGGCGCCACACGGCGTGGCCGTGTACAATCCCGCCTTCGACGTCACGCCGGCCGGGCTCGTGACGGGCATCGTCACGGACCGGGGCGTGTTCCGTGCGCCCTTCGACTTCTCCCACCACCGCTCCGGCGACGACGCACCGCCGCGTCCGAGCCGGTAGCTCCGGGCATCGCCGCCATGCGCCACCTGCTCGCCCTGGATCAGGGCACCACCGGCTCCACCTGCTTGGTGCTGCGCGCCGACGGGCGCGTGGTGGGGCGCGGCTATCGGGAGATCACGCAGCACTACCCGCGGCCCGGCTGGGTGGAGCACGATGCCGACGAGCTGTTCACGGCCACCGTGGACGCGGCACGCGAGGCCATCGCGCAGGCGGGGGTGGTCCCGGACGCGGTGGGCATCACCAACCAGCGCGAGACCGTGGTGGTGTGGGAGCGCGCGAGCGGCCGGCCGGTGGCGCGGGCCATCGTGTGGCAGGACCGCCGGACGGTGGCGCGGTGCGCGGCGCTCGCCGACGAGGCGGCGCACATCGCCGACGTCACCGGGCTGGTGGTGGACCCGTACTTCTCGGCCACCAAGCTGGCCTGGCTGCTGGAGGAGGGTGGCCTGGGCGAGCGCGCCGCCGCCGGCGAGCTGCTGTGCGGCACCGTGGACAGTTGGCTGGTGTGGCGGCTCACCGGTGGCCGCGTGCACGCCACCGAGCCCACCAACGCCTCGCGCACCATGCTCTACGACACGCGCCGCCTGGAGTGGAACGAGGGGCTGTGCGCGCGATTCGGAGTTCCCCTCGCCATGCTGCCCGAGGTGCGGCCGTCGGCGGGCCATTTCGGCACCACCCTGGCCGAGCTGTTCGGCCGGGCCATCCCCATCACCGGCGTGGCCGGCGATCAGCAGGCCGCGCTGTTCGGCCAGGGGTGCTGGGGGCCGGGCGAGGCCAAGAACACCTACGGCACAGGTGCGTTCCTGCTGCTCAACTGCGGCGCCCAGCGCCCGGCCGCCGGGGCGGGGCTGCTCTCCACGGTGGCGTGCGATGCCGCGGGCCGGCCCGCCTACGCGCTGGAGGCGAGCATCTTCGTGGCCGGCGCCGCCATCCAGTGGCTGCGCGACGGCCTGGACATCCTGGAGAACGCGGCCGACAGCGAGGCGCTGGCCCGCGGGATCGAGTCCACCGGGGGCGTGTACTTCGTGCCGGCGCTGGCCGGGTTGGGCGCGCCGGACTGGGAGCCGCGGGCACGCGGGACCATCGTGGGCCTCACGCGCGGCACGGGCCGGGCGCAGCTCGTGCGGGCCGCGCTCGAGGCCATCGCGTACGGCGCGCGAGACGTGCTGGGCATCATGCGCCAGCACAGCGGCCTGCCGCTGGACTGCCTGCGGGTGGACGGCGGCGCGGCGGCCAACGACTGGCTCATGCAGTTCCAGGCCGACGCGCTGGGCGTGCCGGTGGAGCGACCCGACCTGGTGGAGACCACGGCGCTGGGCGCGGCGGGGCTGGCCGGGCTGGCGGCCGGGATCTGGCCCGATGCCGCGGGCTTTCTGGCTGGCCGCCGCTTCGACCGCTTCGAGCCCGGAGCCGGCGCGGCCGCCGCGCAGGCCGGCGCCGCCGAGTGGCGTCGCGCCGTGCGCACGGCGCTCGCCTGGGCGCGGGACGAGGGGGCGGCGTAGCGGGCCCTCGTCCCCGGACGATCGCGTGCCCACTGGACGACGTCGGCACGGCCCGGCATCCTTAGACGAACGCCGAATCGTGGGCCGGACATGGAGCAGAACGCATACAGCAGGACTTCGCTCGCTCACGCGCTGGCGGCGCACCGCGCCCGGCTGGCCGCGTGCGCGGCCTGCGAGCTGGGCGCGGGGGTCCGGCCCATCGTCAGCGAGGCCCGGGATGCCAGGGTGATGCTCGTGGGCCAGGCGCCCGGTCGGGTGGAGGCCGGCGGCGGGCGCGCGTTCGCCGGCCGCTCGGGAGCCACGCTGTTCGGCTGGCTGGCCCAGGCCGGGCTGGACGAGGCGGTCTTCCGCGAGCACGTCTACATCGCCGCCGTCACCCGCTGCTTTCCCGGGCCGCATCCGTCCGGGCGGGGGGACCGGGTGCCGTCGCCGGCGGAGCGCGCGCGCTGTCGCCGCTGGCTGGACGACGAGCTGCGCATCATCCGGCCCGAGCTGCTCGTGCTGGTGGGCCGGCTGGCGATCGATAGCCTGCTGGGCAACGCGCCGCTGGACCGGGTGATCGGCACGCTCCACGAGCTGGAGCACCCGGGCGGCCGGTCGGCGGCCATCGCCCTGCCGCACCCGTCGGGCGCGAGCAGCTGGGTGCATCAGCCGGGCAACCGCGAGCGGCTGCACCGCTCGCTGGCGCTGCTCGGCGATCACCCGGCCATCCGGGAGCTGGTGCGGGGGATGCCACGCGCGCCGTCCCGGCGAGGCGCGGCATGAAGCTCGTCCTCGTGTTCTCGGTGCTGCTGGCGCCGCCCCAGGATCGGTGGTTCGGCGAGGACAAGCTCAAGCACTTCGTGGTGAGCGCCTTCGCGCAGAGCGTCTCGTACTCGGCGCTCCAGCTGGCCGGGGCGGATCCCGGGCCGGCGCTCGCCGGCGCCACCGTGGCCACCCTGGGCGCCGGCGTGGCCAAGGAGTGGGTGGACCGTCGCGCGGGGCGACCGTTCAGCTACAAGGATCTCACCTGGGACGCCGCCGGTGCCGGCACCGCCACCCTCTGGCTGGCGCACACGCGTTGAGCACGGCGCCGCCCGTCGCGCCAGTCCGCACAACGCGGTGACACCGCCTCTGGCGATGCACTATATTGCCCCGCGTTCCACTCACCGGCGGCGGTATGGTCCGCTGCCCAGCGGGGGTCGAAGGCCGTGAAAGCACGCTCGAAGTTTCTCGTCGGTGGGGCGCTCATCCTGAGCACCGCCGGATATCTCATGGCCAGCTCCATCGAGGAGACGGCCACGTACTATCTGACGCCGCAGGAGCTGGCGACCAAGATCGCCGCCGACCCCTCGTTCCACGAGACCGGGGTGAAGGTGGGGGCGCGCGTCGTTTCCGGCTCCATCCAGCGCGACGCTGGCGGCCGTTCGCTCTCCTTCCAGATGACCGACGGCGCGAAGACCTATCCGGTGGTCTACCGGGGGCTGGCGCCCGACACCTTCACCGACGGCGTGGACGTGGTGGTGGAGGGGCGGCTGGGTGAGGATGGCACCTTCCGCGCGACCACGCTGCTGGCCAAGTGCGCCTCGCGCTACGAGAACGCGCCGGGGCAGGAAGGCGGTGGCTACCAGAACACACCAGGCTACAAGGCGGCGAAGGGGCCGCAGGCGTGATCCTCGTCGGTGAGCTCTCGCTCTGGGTGGCCGTACTCATGGCCGGCTGGAGTGCCACGGTATCGTTTGCGGGCGGCGGATTGCGCCGCCCCGATCTCGTGGCCAGTGGCGAGCGGGCGCTGTACGCCGCCGCCGCCTTCGTCGTGCTCGCGGCGGCCGGACTCTGGACGGCGCTGCTGACGCACGACTTCTCGTTCAAGTACGTCGCCTCGTTCACGAGCGCGAACCTGCCCAAGGCGTACACCATCTCGGCGTTCTGGGGTGGCCAGGCGGGCTCCATGCTCTTCTGGTGCCTGATCCTGGGGATCTACTCGGCGCTCGCGGTGGCCACCAGCCGCCGCGCCAACCGCGAGCTGATTCCCTACGTCACCGGGACGCTGGCGGTGGTGCTGCTGTTCTTCCTGATGACCACGGCGCTCGGCGCCAACCCGTACGAGCGGCTGGACTTCATCCCGCCCGACGGGCGAGGGATGAACCCGCAGCTGCAGAACCCGGGCATGGCCATCCACCCACCCAACCTGTATCTGGGGCTGGTGGCCACCACGGTGCCGTTCGCCTTCGCGGTGGCCGCGCTCATCACGCGCCGGCTGGACGCCGAGTGGCTGGGCGCGGTGCGGCGGTGGGCCCTGGTGTCGTGGTTCTTCCTCACCATCGGCATCACGCTCGGCATGTGGTGGGCGTACGTGGAGCTGGGCTGGGGCGGGTACTGGGCGTGGGATCCCGTGGAGAACGCCTCGCTGCTGCCCTGGCTCACGGGCACGGCGTTCCTGCACTCCATCATGATCCAGGAGAAGCGGGGGATGCTGCGCAAGTGGAACGTGACGCTCGTCATCACCACGTTCCTGCTCTCCATCCTGGGCACCTTCATCACGCGCTCGGGCATCATCCAGAGCGTGCACTCGTTCGCGCAGTCCCCGGTGGGCAACTGGTTCGCTGGCTTCCTGGTGCTGGCCACCATCGTGAGCGCGTATCTGGTGAGCACGCGCCTCCATGACCTGGAGGCCACGGCGTCGCTGGAGAGCATGGTGAGCCGCGAGGCGGCGTTCCTCTACAACAACCTCGTGCTCGTGGGGATGGCGTTCTCGGTGCTGTGGGGCACGCTGTTCCCCATCATCTCCGAGGCGGTGAAGGGGAACAAGATCACGGTGGGAGCGCCGTTCTTCAATCAGGTGAACGTGCCGCTGGGGCTCCTCCTGCTGCTGCTCACCGGCGTGGGCCCGCTCATCGCGTGGCGGCGGGCGTCGGTGTCCAACCTCAAGCGGCAGTTCGCGGCGCCGGCGCTGGCCGGCGTGGCCGTGGGCGCGCTGCTGTTCGCGCTGGGCATGCGCAACGCGTACGCGCTGGTGTCGTACACGCTCGCCGGCTTCGTGCTGGCCACCATCGCGCAGGAGTTTGCCAAGGGCGTGGGCGCGCGCCACCGGATGTACGGCGAGTCGCTGCCCATGGCGCTGGTGCGGCTCGTGGCGCGCAACCGCCGCCGCTATGGCGGCTACGTGGTGCACCTGGGCATCGTCGTGCTCTTCTGCGGCTTTGCCGGCAACGCCTTCAAGAAGGAAGTGGACGTCACGCTGCGCACCGGCGAGTCGTACGCCGCCACCGACCCCTTCGGGCACGAGTGGACGTTCACGAGCCAGGGCGTGTCGGAGTACGAGGCGCTCAACCGCTTCGTGACGGCGGTGGTGCTGGAAACCACGCGGGACGGCAAGCCGGCGGGGCTCATCACCTCCGAGAAGCGGCAGCACGTGGACAGCCGCGGCGTGCCGACGTTCGAGCCGTCCACCGAGGTGGGCCTCCGCGAGAGCATCAACATGGACATCTACGTGGTGCTGGCCGGAGTGACCGGTGAGGACCAGGCGGAGCTGCGCATCGCCTTCAATCCGCTCGTGTGGTGGGTGTGGTTCGGCGGCGCGATCATGGCGCTGGGCGGCCTCATCGTGATGTGGCCGCAGGCGCAGCGTCGCGGCATGCAGAGCGGCTACGCCGCGGTGCTCGAGCCGCAGCACGACCCGGCCGAGCACGCGGGGGTGGAGCGGTGATGGGCGCGGCGATGGACCGACGCCGCTTCCTGACGTCGGCCGCCGTGCTCTGCGCCTCGGCCGCGGGGAGCACCCGGCTGCTGGCGCAGGGCACGTCCATGGACGGCGATGGCTACCTGCCGGTGCGCCTGCCGCCCAAGCCGGGCGCCGCGCCCAGCATGACGTCCAACGAGCGCGACGCACTGGAGCGCCAGATCGCCTGTCCGTGTCCGTGTACGCTCGACATCTTCACGTGCCGCACCTCCATGCCATGCGGCTTCTCGCCCAACTTGCACCGCGATGTCATGGCGCTGGTGGAGGGCGGATATTCGGGCGACGAGATCATGCACGCGTTCACCGAGGTGTACGGTGAGCACATCCTGATGGCGCCCAAGCGCGAGGGCTTCAACCTGGTGGGCTATGTGGCGCCCTTCGCCGCCATCGGCACGGGCGCGCTGGCCATCCTCATGATGCTGCGCCGCTGGCGTCGCGACGGTGGCGACCAGCCGACGCCCGCCACGGTCGATGGCGTGGACGCCACGGACGACGAGCTCGCGCGCCTGGATGCCGCCGTGCGGGGAGACGGCCGGTGACGGCGCTCATCGTCGGCACGCTGCTCGCGCTGCTCGCGCTGGGCGTGGTGCTCTACCCGCTGTTCGTGCCGCCCCGCGTGCGCGAGCGGCGAGGCGCCGCGCGTCCGGCGCTGGCGCGCGAGAACGCGGTGGAGGCGCTCCGCGAGATCGAGTTCGACCGCGCCACCGGCAAGCTCTCGGACGCCGACTACGCCGCGCTCAAGCGGACGTACACCGAGCGCGCGCTCGCCGAGATGCGCGCCACGGACGCCGTGGCGGCGGCCGACGGCGTCATCGCGTCGCCGGAGGACGCCGCCGAAGCCGCGGTGCTGCGCCTGCGGGCGCGCCAGGGGCACTGTCCCGATTGCGGCCCGCGCACCGAGCCCGATGCGCTCTGGTGCTCCAACTGCGGCCGCTACCTGCCGGGCGCCTGCGCCGATTGCGGCGCGCCGGTGGACGAGATCGGGGCGCGGTATTGTGGCGGGTGCGGGGGGTCGCTGGCGGCGTAGCGGTGCGGAGCGGGGGCACAGGAGACAGCAGGGAAGGAGCCAGCAGCACGGCAGACGAACGGCAGGATGCAGCGAAGGGCAGAAGGCGCGCACGGAGCGCTGCCTTCTGCCCTTCGCCTCTTCTCCCGCTGCCGCCTCCTGTGTCCTGACGGCGCTCTCCTGACTCGTGTTCAGCCTTCGGCCGTCGACAGCCGCCGCTCCGCCGCGGCCAGCGGCGCGACGCACGCCACGATGCAGATGAGCCCCGCCAGCACGAAGCCCATCACCATCTGCAGCGGGTCCACGGGCTGGCCGGTGTACTGGGCACGCAGCCACGCGTACACCGGCCGCGCCTCGCACACCACCACCACGCCGATCACCGCGATGGCGGACATCATGAACACCAGCCCCCCGAACGATGTGGGGATCTGCGCGGCGTTCTCCGTGTCGTAGCGCGGATAGAGCGTGCCCAGCCCCACCGCCAGCCCGGCCACGGCGAAGGTGAGGAACACGATGGTGAGCAGCGTCACCGCGAAGATGAACGTGCTCACCTGCAGCATCAGGTTGGTGGCCGTGACCAGCGCGATGGCCAGCACCAGCAGCGGCAGCGTGCCAACCCAGAACTTGGCCCACAGCAGGTCGCGCATGCGCAGCGGGCTGGCGCGCAGCAGCCAGAGCGTGCGTCCCTCCAGGCTCACGCCCGGAAAGAGAAACCGCGCCGCCACCGACGCCAGCACGAACCCGGCGAGCCCCAGGTTGAGGAACGGGATCACGTTGGCCAGGAAGAAGCCGACGCTCTCACCGCGTCGCAGCGGCAGCAGCTTGATGTTGAACACGTACACCACCATCAGCACGCCGAGCAGGATGAGCTGCGACCACTGGGTGGAATCGCGGAAGAAGACGCGCACCTCCTTGAGCACCAGCTCCCGGCGCACCGCGCCCAGCGGAGCGAGCAGCCGGTAGGACAGCCGGCCCAGGCGGCCGCGCACCGACGTTCCGCCGGCGCCTTCCTGCGCGCGGCTGAAGCCCTGGCGGTAGAGGCGGCGGTGCAGCAGCGCGCCGAACACCACCAGCGCCCCGGCGGTGGTCCAGAGCAGGTACAGCGACAGCGGGTCCGGCGTCCAGGTGAGCCACGCCATGATGGCGCGCTGCGCCCACTCGCTGGGCAGCAACGGGCTGCTCGGCGTACGCAGCACGGTGATGAACTCCACCAGCGACCGGAAGCCGTCGGGGCGCGCCAGCTGCTCGGGGCGGGCCAGGCGCAGCAGCAGCACGAGGGCCGCCGCGCTCAGCACGGCGATCACCCCCAGCAGGTCGCGCGTGCGGCGCGCCGGGAACACGTTCACGAGCACCAGCGTGAGCGCGCAGCCCATCACCGCCGGAATCACCAGGAAGGGCACGAACGCGGCCAGCGCGACGAGCGGGAACGCCCACCCGCCGTGGAACGCCACGCCGTACGCGGTGAGGATGGGCACCGCGAGCAGCGCCACCATCCAGCTCGAGTGGAGCGTGGTCTCCGCCAGCTTCGCCAGGTACAGGCGCAGCCAGTCCAGCGGCGCCGTGGCCAACTGGTCCAGGTCGCGCGCCAGGAAGAACGTGGAGAGCGCGGTGACCAAGTTGGAGAGCAGCAGGATGGAGAAGAACGCCAGCAGCACCACGCCGAGCAGCTTGCCGGCGAGCAGCGGGCCGATCTCCTGCACGTCCTTGAAGTACGAGAGCAGCCGGTAGACGAGTCCGAACATCGCGGCCCAGAACAGCAACCCCAGCGTGGCG
>DATANT010000475.1:0-3316 GCA_036266115.1 Gemmatimonadaceae bacterium
CGCCTTTGGCCGGGTGAGCGAGTTCGTCATGCTGGGTGAGACCGACGGAAGTGGCTGGCCGCTGATGCCATGGGCCCGCGTGGACGCCTACGCCGCCATGGCGGACGCGCACGCGCGAGGCGGCCTTCCTGCCCTCGTGGCGCTCATTCCGCTCCGCGAGCGCGAGGCGAATCTTGGTGTCGACGGCGTGGCCAGCATGGCGATCACCACCTGGCTCCTCCCCGAGAGCATGCCCCACCTGCGCGTGCCACCGCTGCTCGGCCGCTACCCGGCCGACCCGGACGGCGACGCGCGCCTCGCGCGCGAGATCGCCATCGGCGAGCGGGTGTGGGCGGCGCGGTTCGGCCGCCGCCCCGACGTGCTCGGGCGGGCCGTGACGCTGGACGGCGAGGCCGCGGTGATCGTCGGCGTGATGCCGGCGGCGTTCCAGTTCCACCGGCGCTCGGAGGTGTGGGCGGCGTGGTCGCGCCGCGAGCTGCTCGCCGATCCCGCGGGCGAGGTCCACATAGTCGGGCGGCTCGCCCCTGGAGCAACGTTGGACGACGTCTTCGACCAGGTGCACCCGATCATGAGCGCGGTGGCGCTCGCCCGCACGCCCGTAGACACCACGTGGCGCATGCATGGCGAGCGCGGGCCGTTCGGGGCGGCCGCGCTCGTGCCGCCCATGCTGGCCAAGCTCGTCCTCGGCACCATGACGCTCGTGCTCATGGCGGCGTGCCTCAACCTGACGACGCTCTTCCTCGCCCGTGCCCGCCGCCGCACCGGGGAGCACGCCACGCGCTTCGCGCTCGGCGCCGGCCGCGCCGGGGTGCTCCGCTACCAGCTCACCGAGGTGTGCCTCATCGTCCTCGCCGGCGGCGCCCTCGCGGTGGGCCTCGCCTGGTGGCTCACCGGCTCCATTCAGGAGGCGCTGGCCACGGTGCTCCCGCCCTGGGTGGCACTCCACCTGGACGGGCGGAGCATCGCCGTCGCGCTGGCCGCGCTCGCGCTGGCGCTCGCCCTGGTCGCCATCCCCGTCGTGCGGCTCGCCGGGCGCCTCGACCTCGCACGCCTGCTCACGCACGCCGGCGTGATCGGCCGCGCGCCCAAGCACGGTCGCGGCGCCTCGGCGCTCATCGCGAGCCAGGTGGCCGTGGTGCTCATCCTGGCCGCCGCCACCGCGCCCATCGCGGTCTCCGCGCTCAAGCTCGCCCCCGTGCGGAGCGGGGTGGACGACGACCGCGTGGTGCGGGTGGACGTGAACCTCGCTGGGGGGCGCTACGCCGCCGATTCCGCACAAGACGCCTTCGCGGTGCAGGCCCTGGCGCGGCTGGTCGCTGACCAGCGCGTCGCGAGTGCCGCCCGCGTCGGCCGATTCCGGGGCTGGCGCGTGAGTGGTGAGGTGTCGTCCGATTCCGTCTACGTCGACACGCGACCGGGCCCACTGCCATGGCGGACGACCTACCGCACCGGGGAGCTGGTGATCTCGCCGGAGTACTTCGAGGTCGTGGGACTCTCGACCACGGCCGGCACCAACTTCCCAGCCGGGCTGCGCGCGGAGGACGAGAAGGTGGCTGTCCTCAGCGCCGAGGTGGCGCGGCGCTTCTGGCCCGGGGCGCAGGCCGTTGGCCACCGCTTCCGCCGGGGGCTCACCGGTCCGTGGGTGCGGGTGATCGGCGTGGTGGAGGACGAGATCGGGATCTACGAGGACTGGGGCGGCACGACCGTGGAGCCGCACCAGCACATCTACCTGTCGGCGGCGCAGGCCGCCCCGCAGCCAATGACGCTCTACGTCCGGGCGCGCCAGGCCGCCACGCCCGCGCTGCTCGAGCACGTGCGGCGCACGGTGGCCGGCGTGGATGCCGCGCAGCCGGTCACGCACGTGCGCGTGCTCGCGGACCTCTTCCGGAGGAAGCGCGTGGAGCGGAAGTGGCTCGCGATCGTGCTCGGGAGCGGCGCCCTGGTCACCATGCTCCTCGCCATGACGGGCGTCGTTGGCCTCGTGTCATACTACACCGCCGTCCGCCTGCCGGAGTTGGCGCTCCGCGTGGCGCTCGGCGCCCCGACGCGCGCGGTGGTGTGGCTGGTGGCGCGCGGCACGCTGCAGTCGGTGGGGGTCGGCGTCGTGGTGGGCGCGCTCTTCTTCGGCTTCGCGCAGCGGTTCGTGGAGCGCTTCGCCTACGAGACATCGGTGTTCGCGCCCGCGGTGCTCGGCGGCATCGTGCTGCTCGTTCTCGTGGTGGCGGCGATGGCGTTGGTGGGGCCGCTACGGCGGGTTCGGCGGATCGCTCCGCAGGAGCTGCTGCGCATCGATTGAGCAGCTACGCGTGTGAGGGCGCGCGTGACGTTCGCCAGCATCGAGGGGCCGCCGGAGCTGTGTCTGGTTGCGATGGAGGGCATCCGGAAGGCACTGTTGCAGCGGTGATGCACGGCCGCGTGACCCGCGGCCCTGATGGCCGAGTCGCTGAAGGCTGGCGGGTGCTGGCGCTGACCAGGGTGCGGCCGATAGTCAATCCGCTTTCCACTCCCGGGAGGACGCCCTGAACCACGCACGCCTGTTCGGGCGGGCCCACCTGAGTCTCGCCCGACGCACATCGGAAGTGCTGCTCGGCCTGGTGTACGGCGAAGGGTGGGCGGCCGCGCTCGCGCACCGCACCGGCCTGCAGGGCCGCGTCTGCGCGGCGGAGCAGACGCTGCACCTGCGCCACTGGCCCGCGGATGCACCACCGTTGCGCGTGGGCTTCGCCTCCGACTTCCACGCCGGTCCCACCACCCATCCCGCCCTCCTCCGAGCCGCATGCGCCGCGCTCGCCGAGGCGGACGTCGACCTCCTCCTGCTCGGCGGCGATTTCGTCTCGTTGCACGCGCGGCACGTGGAGCGCCTCACGGGCCTGCTCGCGAGCGTGCCAGCGCCGCTGGGTCGGTTCGCCGTGCTGGGCAATCACGACCTGTGGGCCGACGACGCCTTCATCACGGCGCGGCTCGAGGAGGCGGGGATCCAGGTGCTCACGAATCGGAACGTGCGGCTCTCCGCACCCCATGGCGATCTCTGGATCTGCGGTCTCGACGATCCGACCCGGGGCGAGCCGGACGCGGTGGCGGCGCTTCACGGAGCGGAAGGGCGGCGGCTGGTGCTCATGCACTCGCCCGACGGTCTGCTCGCCCTTCAGCCGCACCGCTTCGATCTGGCCTTCTGCGGCCACACGCACGCGGGGCAGGTCGCCCTGCCGAGCGGCCGAACGCTCGTCGTGCCAGAAGGAGACTTCAGTCGCCGCTTCACGTCGGGCCTCTTCGACCTGGATGGCGGTGGGGAGCGACAACTGCTCGTCAGCCCGGG
>DATANT010000476.1:0-3325 GCA_036266115.1 Gemmatimonadaceae bacterium
CTCGCCGTGCCGCCAGCGCTTGCCGAAGAAGCCGCGGAACACGTTGGTGCGCAGATCGCCCGTGCTCACGTCCACCCGGCTGTCCGGCGTCACGCGCCGCACCCGCCAGCTCCGCGCGTAGACCCGTATCTCGCCGGGGCCGCGCTCCAGGGTGAGCTCCTCCAGCGTCCAGAGCTCCAGCATGGAGAGATCGAGCTGTCCGCCCATTCTGGGGTTCAGCGCGTCCAGCTCCACGCCATCGTAGAACACGCGCACCCGGCCAAACTCGCCCACCAGGCTCGCGGCCTCGGGGCCCAGCAGCCACCCGCTGCGGTACCCCGTGATCCCCGGCACCCGCTCCAGCAGGTCGAGCAGCGTGAGCGCGCCGCTCGCGAACAGCGCCTCGCGGTCCCACGTGAACGGGCGCCCGATCTCGAGGGCCAGCGGCGTTTCGGCGCGCGACACGGGGGCCTGGATGGAGTCGCGCAGCAGTCGCGCCGAGTCGGCGGCCGTGGTATCGGCGCGCGCACGGGTGCTGTCCATCGGCAGCGTGTCGGCACGCGCCGGCACCGGCACGACGATGGTGGTGTCCCGGCGCGTGCGGTTGGTGTCGCGGGGCGTGACCTGCGCCGTCCCCGCCGCCGGCGTGAGTGCGCCGGCCAGAAGCGCGACGCCGAGCGCCCACGTCGCCAGTCGGGGGAGGCTCCTCAGCCGAGCCGTCCGCGTACGAACTCCACGAAGGTGCCAACCGGGATGCCCGTGGGACCCTTGGGCAGCATGGTCGTGTCGGACTCCGAGTACGCCGTGCCGGCGATGTCCAGGTGCACCCAGGGATAGTCCACGAACTCCTTGAGGAACATGGCCGCGGTGATGGAGCCCGCCGGGCGCCCGCCGGAGTTCTTGATGTCGGCCACGTCCGAGAGGATGAGATCCTTGTACTCGTCCCATACCGGCAGCGGCCAACCGGGCTCCCCGGCACGCCGCGCGGCGCCGACCACCTCGTTCACCAGCGCCTCGTCCGGGCCGAACACGCCGGTGGCCGTGTGTCCGAGCGCGATGACGCAGGCCCCGGTGAGGGTGGCGGCGTCGATGACCACGGCGGGGTCGAACGACTTCGCGTGCGTCAGCAGATCGGCCAGCACCAGCCGCCCCTCGGCGTCGGTGTTGATCACCTCGATGGTCTTGCCCGCGGCGCTGCGCACCACGTCGCCCGGCTTCACCGCGGTGGCGGACGGCATGTTGGTGGTGGCACCCAGGATGCCCACCACGTTCACGTTCAGTCCCAGTCGGCCGATGGTCTCCATGGCGCCCAGCACGCCGCCGGCGCCGGACATGTCGAACTTCATCCACTCCATGCCCTGCGCGGGCTTGATGGAGATGCCGCCCGAGTCGAAGCAGAGTCCCTTGCCCACCAGCACGATGGGCTTGCCGGTGCCCTTCCGGTGCTCCAGCGTGACCAGCTTGGGATCCTGCGGCGTGGCCTGCGCCACGCTCAGAAAGGATCCCATCTGCATGCGCTCGAGCTGCGCGCGTCCCATCACCGTCACCCGCATCCCGTGCCGGCGTCCGATGTCCTCGGCGGTCTCGGCGAGCACGTCGGGCGTGCACACGTTGCCGGGCATCATGCCCAGGCGGCGCGCTAGCGCCTGGCCGGCCCCGATCGCGTTCCCCACCCCCACCGCGGCCGCCAGCGCGTCGCCCTCGCCAAGCACGAACCCCTCGGCGAGCTCCGGCTTGCGCTCGTCTTCCGGCGGCGGCGACTTGAGGTCGTCGTAGCTCCATGCGCCGGCATGCAGGCCCGCGGTGAGCCACTCCGCGTCGCGGCCATCCAGTGCGCGCGCGAACACCGCGATGCGGTCCACGCCCATCTTGCGCGCCTGCCGCGCCGCGATGGCCGCGGCGCGCTTGAGGCCGAGCGCGCGGTCGGCGGCGCGGCCGGTGCCCACCAGCAGGATGCGTCGCGGGCCCGTGCTGCCACCGCCCAGGTGCAGCGTCTCGTCCCGACGGCCCGTGAAGTCGTGTGCGGCGAGAGCGCGGCCCACGGCCCCTCCGCCGGCCTCGTCCAGCGGCAGCAGCTCGCGCGGGAGCGCTTCATCCTGAGCCAGCACGACGGCGAGGAGGGGCGCGTCGAGCGCGCTCAACTCCGGACTGCGCACGGAGACCGTGAATGGCATTGCGAAGTTGGATCGGGTGGAACGAGCCGGCCACGCCGGAGCGCCGCGGTTGGCACGCGAGCGCGGAGGGAGGCCGAAAAGCTATCCAGCCCTCAGGAGAGCGGCAAGCGAGCGCGGGATGGTGCGGCGCGCGCTCAACAGACCGCGTCCGGTGGCACGCGACCGCCGAACACCGCAGCCAGATTGGCGAGGCAGCGAAGTCCCATGGACACCCTGGTCTCCGTGGTCGCGCTGCCGAGGTGCGGCAGCAGCACCACACGTGGCAGATCGAGCAGTGCCGCCGCCACCTGTGGCTCCCGCTCGTACACGTCCAGGCCGGCGCCGGCAATGCCGCCGGATCGCACGGCCGCGGCGAGCGCGGCCTCGTCCACCACGTCTCCTCGCGCGGTATTGATCAGGAACGCCGTGGGTCGCATGAGCGCGAGCCGACGTGCATCCATCAGCTGCCGGGTGTGCGGCGTGGCCGGCACATGCAGCGAGACGAAGTCGCACGCTGGCAGCAGCTCGTCCAGCGACTCACACCAGCGCAGGTGAGGCGTGAGATCGTGTGTGGACGGCAGCGGCTGGCGCTGATGGTAGAGGACCGGCATGTCGAAGCCGAACCGGGCCCGGCGCGCCACCGCCTGCCCGATGCGGCCGCACCCCACCACGCCCAGCGTCTTGCCCGACACGCGTGTGCCCAGCTGGGCGGTGGGGCCCCATCCCTCCCACTGCCCCGAGCGCACCAACCGCTCTCCGCTGCCCAGCCCACGCGCCACCGCGAGCAGCAGCGCCATGGCGAGATCGGCAGTGTCCTCCGTGAGCACGTCGGGCGTGTTGGTGACCACGAGACCGGCGCGGCGCGCGGCTTCCAGGTCGATGTGATTCACGCCCACGCCGAAGTTGGCGAGCACGCGAGCGCGCACTGGCGGCACGAGGACGTCGGCGCCGAGCCGGTCGGACACGGTGCACACCACGCCGTCAGCGGATTGCAGCGCGACGCGGAACTCGGCGGGCCCCCACGGCACGTCTGACTCGTTGCGGCGCAGATCGAAACGCTCGGCGAGCGCGGCTTCGGCCTGCGCGGGGAGGCGGCGGGAGAGGGCGACGATGGGTCGGGTCATGAGCGCAAGATGGCGGATCCTCAGAAGCCGAGCGAGAGCTGCCGGTCGTCGGGGGGCTGGGCGCGCGGC
>DATANT010000477.1:0-1522 GCA_036266115.1 Gemmatimonadaceae bacterium
CGTCTTGCTGGCGACTAGAGCGTAGGGGCCACACCCGTTCCCATCCCGAACACGGTCGTTAAGCCCTACAGCGCCGATGGTACTCCGCCCGAGAGGGCGCGGGAGAGTAGGCCGTCGCCGGCACCCCTGAGCCAGAGCCCCGGCTCCTCGTCACGAGGAGACCGGGGCTTTGGTATTTGTGCCCATGTCGCGCGGCCCTGTACACTTCTTGCCCGCCAGCGCGGCATGCCACGCCTCTCCACACTCCTCGCCGCTGGCCTCGGGGCCGCGCTCCTCGCACACGCCCGGCAGCGCCGCGACAGCGCGGAGCGCTTCGCCGCGGCCCTCTTCGAGACGCTCCTCAACGCCATCGACGCGAATGACGCCGAGACCGGCCGTCACGTGCGGCGGGTGGCGCGCTATGCCCTCGTGCTCGCCGACGCCGCCGGGCTGTCGTCGGCGGGCCAGCGCGAGGTGGAGTGGGTGGCGCTCTTTCACGACATCGGCAAGATCCACGAGGCGCTCTTCGACGCGGTGCACGACGCGCACGAGCTGACCCAGGAGGAGCGGGCGGCGATCGCCACCCACCCGCAGCGCGGCGCGCAGGTGCTCGCGCCGCTCATCGCCTTCTACCCGGGGCTGCCGCTGGGTGTGGTCGCGCACCACGAGCGGTGGGACGGCACGGGCTATCCACGCGGCCTCTCCGGCCGGGCGATACCGTTGGCGGCCCGCATCGTGACCATCGCCGACAGCTTCGACGCCGTCACGCACCAGCGCCGCTACCGCAGGGGCCGCAGCCTGCAGGCGGGTTTCGACGCCATCCGTGCCGGCGCCGGCACGCAGTTCGATCCGGCGCTCACGCGGCTGTTCCTGCGGCCCGACGTGCGCCGCCGCGTGCGCGCGGAGTGTGCCAGCGCCGAGCAGCCGGTGGATTCCAAGCCGGGCGATCGGCGCGAGCCGGCCGATGTGCTGCGAGCGCCACCGGTGGCGTTCCGATGGCGCACGAGTGGGCTGGCGCAGGTCGGTGAGTCAGCGCCCGAACGCGCTCCGTAGCCGGCGTGCCGCGGCCTCCGGATCGGGATCGGAGAACACCGCCCGGATCACCGCCACGCCGTCCGCGCCGGCGTCAGCCAGCGCCCTCGCCCCATCTTCGGTGATTCCGCCGATGGCCACCGCCGGGCATCGCACCATCGCCCGGAGGCGACGAAACCCCGCGATGCCGATGGCGCCGCCCGCGTCGCTCTTGGAGACGGTGCCGAACACGGGGCCGATGCCCACGTAGTCGGCATCGCGCGCGTGCCCCAGCTCCTCGTCGGCGCCGAACGACGCGCCGATGATGAAGCCGGGAGGCGTCATGCGCCGGACGGCGGCCACCGGCAGGTCGTCCACGCCCAGGTGCACCCCGGCGGCGCCGGCGGCCAGCGCCACGTCGGCGCGGTCGTTCAGCAGCACCGGCACGGGTACGGCCGCCACGAGCGCGCGCGCCACTTCCACGAGCTCGCGGGCCGGGGCATGTTTGAGCCGCACCTGCAGCATGGTGGCG
>DATANT010000478.1:0-6970 GCA_036266115.1 Gemmatimonadaceae bacterium
GTGCTGCGCCGCTGGCACGGTCCCATCGTCCTGGACGCCGACGCGCTCAACGCATTCGCCGGCCGCCCGGACGCGCTCCGCGCGCTGGTGGGCGAGCGCGCGGCGCTGCTCACTCCGCACCTCGCCGAGTTCGTGCGGCTCGCCGGCGGCCGCCTGGACGACGTGCGGGTCCATCCGTACGACAGCGCGCTCGACCTCGCGCGGCGCACCGGCGCGAGCGTGCTGCTCAAGGGCGTGCCGACGGTGGTCGCGGCGCCCGACGGGCGGCGGCTCGTGAGTGCCACCGGCAATCCGGTGCTCGCCACCGCCGGCAGCGGCGACGTCCTGAGCGGCATCGCCGTGACGCTCGTCGCGCAGATGGGCGACGCCACCCACGCCGGCGCGGCCGCCGCGTGGGTGCACGGCCATGCCGGCGACCTCGCGGCGCGGCGTGGCCCGGCGCGCGGTGTCACGCTGGAGCACGTCCTGTCAGCGTTGAGCGGCGCGTGGCCGTCCGCGACGGCGCCCCGCTACCCGCGGCTGGCCGAGCTGCCGGCGGTGGGCGAGGACGGGTGACCACGATGGGCGCGCCGGAGCGGCCGGCCATCGCCATGGGCCCCGGACACGAGTTCGATCTCGTGCGCGCGCTCGTCGCTCGCTGGGGGCCTGCGGCCCAGGGAATCGGTGGCGACTGCGCGGCACTGCGCGTGCCCGACGGCGAGCAGCTCGTCGTGAGCACCGACACCTCCACCGAACACGTGCATTTTCGCCGCGAGTGGATCTCGCCAGCCGAGATCGGCTACCGGGCCACGACGAGCGCGCTCTCCGACCTGGCGGCGGTCGCCGCCACGCCGCTCGGCCTGCTCGTCGCGCTCACGCTGCCCACCGCGTGGCGGTCCGACGCGCTGGAGCTGGCCGACGGCATCGGCGAGGCGGCGCGGCTGGCCGGTGCGGCCATCGTGGGCGGCGACACCACGGCGGGCGAGCGGCTCTCGCTCACGGTGACGGTGCTCGGCGCGGCGGCGCGCCCACTGACGCGCCGCGGTGCGCAGCCTGGCGACGCGATCTGGGTCACCGGATGGTTCGGTGGTCCGGGTGCCGCGGTGAGCGCGTGGCATGCCGGGCGTGAGCCCGCGCCGGCGCACCGCGCACGGTTCGCGCATCCCGTGGCGCGGCTGGCCGAGGCGCGGTGGCTGGCCAGTCGTGGCGCGCATGCCGCGGTGGACGTGTCCGACGGGCTCGCGGCGGATCTGCGCCACCTTGCGGCGGCCAGCGGCGTGCGCATCCGGCTGGACGTGGACGCGGTGCCCACCATCGCCGGCGTGAGTGCCGCGCAGGCACTGGCCAGCGGCGAGGAGTACGAGCTCGCGTTCGCCGCGCCCGCGCAACTGGATGCGAACGCGTTCGCCGCGGCGTTCGGCGTGCCGCTCACGCGCGTGGGCGTGGTGGAGCAGGGCGCATCCGAAGTGGTGGCGCGCGTTGACCTGCCGGCCGGGCACGATCACCTTACGGACTGATGCGCCTTCCACTCGTCATTCTCGCGTTTCTCGCGTTCACGCCCACCCTGGGCGGCCTCGTCGTGATTGCCGCCGCGCTGGGCGTGAAGGACCGGCCGGGCGGCATCTACGACTGGTGCGCGCGGCTCTGGGCCATCCTGATCGCGCGGGCTGGCGGCGCGCGGATCACGGTGCACGGCGCCGAGCGAATCTCGTCCACCGAGCCGCGCGTGTACGTGAGCAACCACGTGAGCTGGTTCGACGTGTTCACGCTGGCGTCGGTGCTGCCGCGATGCCGGTTCGTGGCCAAGGCCGAGCTGGCGCGCATCCCCATCTTCGGCCCCGGTGCGCGCGCCGCCGGCACGGTGTTCATCGATCGCGACAATCGCATGGCGGCGTTCGAGTCGTACATGGCGGCGGGCCGCAAGATCCACGACGGCGCGTCGGTCGTCGTGTATCCCGAGGGGACGCGCGGCCGCACGTACGCCATCCGGCCCTTCAAGAAGGGACCGATCGTCCTCGCCATCTCGAGCGGCGTGCCCATCATCCCCGTGGTCGTGTACGGCACCATCGCCATCCAGGCGAAGGGCTCGTGGCGCATCACGCCCGGTGACGTGCACCTGCACTTCCTGGAACCCATCTCCACCGCGAACCTCGGCTACGAGGATCGCGATCGGCTCGCGCAGCAGGTTGCCGAGCGCATGGCGCGTACGTTGTACGACTGCTACGGCGTCGAGAGCCCGGGCGTGTACCCGGTGACGCCGCCCGCCGTCGAGCGACAGCCGCCCTCAGCATCGCCCATCACTCCCTCACTCTCCACCGCACCGTCATGTCCACCATCGTCGAACTGAAGGCACGCGAGATTCTCGATAGCCGCGGCAATCCAACCGTGGAGTGCGACATCACGCTGGAGGACGGCACCATCGCGCGCGCGTCCGTGCCGAGCGGCGCGTCCACCGGGGTGCACGAGGCGCTCGAGCTGCGCGATGGCGACAAGGCCCGCTATGGTGGAAAGGGCGTGCTGAGGGCCGTGCGGAACATCGAGGAGACCATCGCGCCCGCGTTGCGCGGGCTGCCCGCGGTGGACCAGCTGCTGGTGGACCACACGCTGCTCGAGCTGGACGGCACGACCACCAAGGAGAAGCTCGGCGCGAACGCGATCCTCGCCGTCTCGATGGCCACGGCGCGCGCCGCCGCGGCGAGCACCGGGTTGCCCCTCTATCGCTACCTGGGTGGCCCGCTCGCGCGCACCATGCCGGTGCCGCTGATGAACGTGCTCAACGGGGGCGCACATGCCACCAACACCGTGGACTTTCAGGAGTACATGATCGTCCCCGTGGGCGGCGAGACGTTCGGCGACGCGCTGCGCATGGGCGCCGAGGTGTTCCACGCGCTCAAGAAGGTGCTGGTGAAGCGCAAGCTGAGCACCGGTGTGGGTGATGAGGGCGGCTTCGCGCCCGACCTGAAGAGCGACGAGGAGGCACTCGTCGTGCTCATCGAGGCCATCGAGAGCGCCGGCTATGCGCCGGGCAAGGAAGTGGCCATCGCGCTCGACTGCGCGGCGTCCGAGCTGTACGCCGATGGCAAGTACACGTTCAAGAAGAGCGGCGCCGGCACGCGCGACGCGAACGGCATGGTGGAGCTCTACGAGAAGTGGATGGCGGACTATCCCATCGTCTCCATCGAGGACGGGCTGGCCGAGGACGACTGGGACGGCTGGGAGGCGATGACGCGCGCCATCGGCGACCGCGTGCAGCTCGTGGGCGACGACCTGTTCGTGACCAGCACCGAGCGGCTGGCGCGCGGCATCGAGAGCGGTGTCGGGAACGCGATCCTCATCAAGGTGAACCAGATCGGCACGCTCACCGAGACGCTCGAGGCCATCGAGATGGCGCGGGCGGCCGGCTATCTGTCCGTGATCTCGCACCGCTCCGGTGAGACGGCCGACACCTTCATCGCCGATCTCGCGGTGGCCACCGGCGCCGGCCAGATCAAGACCGGTTCGGCCAGCCGCACGGACCGGGTGGAGAAGTACAATCAGCTCCTGCGCATCGAGGAGCAGCTCGGCCCCGCCGCCGAGTATCCCGGCGGCGCGCCGTACGGGCTCTGAGCGCGCCCGTGGCGAAGCGACTGGTGTGGGGCGCGCTGGTGCTGGGCGCCCTGGCGTTCGCGCTGCAGGGCGGGGAGTACGGCACCCTGGACCTCGTGCGCCAGCGTGCCCGCCGCGCCAGCCTGCAGACCGCCGTGGACTCGCTGCGCCGCGAGGTGGACTCGCTCGCCGCCTACGAGCGCGCGATCGCGCGCGATCCGAAAGTGCAGGAGCGCATCGCGCGCGAGGAGTTCGGGATGGTGCGCGACGGGGAGCTGCTGTACCGGTTCGTGGAGGCGGACAGCGGCGGCCGATGAGGTGACGCGACCGCACCGGCGGAGCACCCCGTTCCGCTTGACAACTGCCCCGCGGTGGTTACTTTACTCTCACTGACGCGGGGTGGAGCAGCCTGGTAGCTCGTCGGGCTCATAACCCGAAGGTCGCGGGTTCAAATCCCGCCCCCGCTATTGATGTGAACGGCCGGCCCAACAGGGTCGGCCGTTTGCGTTGTGGGGTGGCAGAATCGGGCAGAAGCCTGGGGCCGGCGCACCTGTCTGGCGACCCGTCCGGCGCCAGGAACGCGCGGGGCTTCTCTTGTCACTTTGCCGCCGCTATCTTGCGATGCTTCCACGCCACGGGTCGGTACGGGGCATCGTTCGGGACCGGGTGCCAGCACAGGCCGCCGATGCGGCAGAGTTGGCGTGGAAGTGGTTGAATCGAGGTCACCTGGCAGGGTAGCTCAGCCGGTTAGAGCACAGCACTCATAATGCTGGGGTCGCGGGTTCGAGTCCCGCCCCTGCTACTCGAAGACGAGATCTGCTGGATCCGTTCGCGCATGCGGACGAGTCCGGATCAGCGAAGTGTGCGGAACGCGGGGGCCGAGGTCGGCCTCCGCGTTCTGCTATCCGTCGGTCACCGTCGAGCCATCGCGCCGATCGGACCGTCGCGCGATGCCGATCGGGAGCACGCGGTGACGCCGTCGGGGCGCGAGCGCCAACGGCCGGGCGAGGGTGCACGTTTCCCTGTGAGTGCGGCGCGTGGCTGCGGCCTCGCCGCCAGTGCCAGGCCCACGGGCCGCGGCCCGCGCTTCACACCAGACGCTCGGCCTCTCACCGCTCGACCGGAGCTCGTCCTTGCCGCTGCCGTTCTCCCGCCGCACCCTCCTCCGCTGCGCGCTCGCTCTCGCGCTGCCGGCTGCCCTCCCGGCGCAGCCTTCCGACTCCGCCCTCGTCGCCGCCTTCCGCTGGCGCAACATCGGCCCCGCCAGCATCGGTGGGCGCATCGTCGACATCGAGGCCGTGGAGCGCGACTTCGCGACCGTGTTCCTCGCCACCGCGTCGGGCGGCGTCTTCAAGTCCACCAACGCCGGCACCACCTGGACGCCGATCTTCGACCGCTACCGCTCGGCGTCCATCGGCGACGTGGCGGTGTTCCAGCGTGACCCGAACATCGTCTGGGTCGGCACCGGCGAGGCCAACAACCGCAACAGCGTCGCGTGGGGCGACGGCATCTACAAGAGCACCGACGGCGGCGCGACGTTCACCAATATGGGGCTCGCGAGCACGCACCAGATCGCGCGCGTCGTGACGCACCACAGCGATCCGGATGTCGTGTACACCTGCGCCATCGGGCACCTCTGGGGCTACTCCGGCGACCGCGGCCTCTTCAGGACCGGCGATGGCGGCAAGACATGGACGAAGCTTGGTGGCGGGCTGCCGGATGACGGGAAGTCCGGCTGCACCGAGCTCGTGATGGATCCCACGAACCCGGACGTGCTCTACACCGCGTTCTATCACCGGCTGCGGCAGCCGTGGACGTTCCACAGCGGCGGGCCGAACGGGGGCATCTTCAAGTCCACCGATGGCGGAAAGAGCTGGCGCAAGCTCACCGCCGGCCTGCCAGCGGGCGAGACCGGCCGCATCGGCCTCGACGTCTACCGCGCGAACCCGCGCATCCTCATGGCGCTCGTGGAGGCGGCGCCCAGCCGCGACCTCTCCACGCCCGGATCGGGACTCTATCGCTCCGAGGACGGCGGCGAGACGTGGGCGTACGTGAACACGTACAACAACCGCCCGTTCTACTACAGCCAGATCCGCATCAACCCCATCGACTCGTCGCGCGTCTACGTGCTCACCACGCGGTTCATGGTGTCCACCGACGGCGGGCGCACCCTGGCCAACGGCAGCGAGGATCAGGAGGTGCACGGCGACTTCCACGCGCTCTGGCTGGACCCGACCAACCGCGACCGCTACTACCTGGGCGCCGACAAGGGCGCCTCGCTCACGCACGATCACGGGCGCAGCTTCCTGTTCTACGACAACCTCGCCATCGCGCAGTACTACCGCATCGGCGTGGACATGCGCGACCCGTACTACGTGTACGGCGGGCTGCAGGACAACGGCACGTTTGGCGGGCCGACCTTCAGCCGCGACGTGCGCGGCATCCTGAACGACGACGTGTGGAAGCTGCACTGGGGCGACGGCATGGACGTGCAGGTGGATCCCACGGACTGGCGCACGCTGTACACCGAGGCGGAGAATGGCAGCTTCCGGCGCTACGACGTGCTCACGCACGAGTTCTCGGGCTCGCGTCCGACCGCGCGCAACATCACGAACTACGACACGGTGATCGGCCGCGGCCGCGCCCCCGGCGACGTGTTCCGCTTCAACTGGTCGGCGCCGCTGGTCATGTCCCCGCACGACCCGGCCACGCTCTACCTGGGTGGCAATCACCTCTTCCGCACCACCGACAAGGGCGAGAGCTGGACGATCATCTCCCCGGACCTCTCGACGCGCGACTCCGCGAAGATCGTGGGCGGGCGGAGCGGCGGCCTCACCCCGGACAACAGCGGTGCCGAGACGCACGGCACGCTGACGTCGGTGTCCGAGTCGCCCATCGTGCGGGGGCAGCTCTGGGTGGGCACGGACGACGGCAACCTCTGGCTCACGCGGGATGGGGGCGCGAACTGGACGGACGTGCGGAAGTCGGTGCGCGGCGTGCCGGCGGGGATCTGGGTGGATCGCGTGGAGGCCTCGCACGCCGACGCGGGTACGGCGTACGTCACGTTCGACGGCCACCGGAGCGACGTCGTCAGGCCGTGGGTGTTCAAGACGACGGACTTCGGGCGCACCTGGGTCGACATCACGAGCAACCTTCCGATGGACCAGCCGGTGCACGTGGTGCGCGAGGACCGGCGCAATCCCAACCTGCTCTTCGCCGGCAGCGAGACCGCGGTGCACGTCTCGCTCAACGGCGGTGGACGGTGGACGCGGCTGATGAACGGCATGCCGACGGTGGCCACGCAGGACCTGGTGATCCACCCACGCGACGGCGACCTGATCTCGGGCACGCACGGCCGCAGCATCTACGTGATGGACGACATCACGCCGCTGCAGCAGCTCACGCC
>DATANT010000479.1:0-1581 GCA_036266115.1 Gemmatimonadaceae bacterium
GGGTGACGTGGAATCGGTAGAGACCGGCAGGGAGCTGTCCACCAGCGGCGCGGCGGCCAGCGCCGGGGGCGGCGTGGCCAGCCCGGTGGCCAGCGAGTCGCCCCCGGGCCGCGCGAGCGGGATCTCGCTGCGGGGCGCGGCGTCGGTGTCGCGGGCCACCTCGCCGCCGCGCTGCAGCAACGAGTACGGCCTGCCGAGCATCTGGTAGCCGCCCGCCGCGCCCGCCAGGACGAGGGCGAGCGCGGCCACGGCCCATCGACGGCGGCGAGGTGCGGGGCGCTCTCGCAGGCGTTCCACGATGTCGGGTGGGAGGCCGATGGCGCCGCTCACCACCGCCGGCCCGGCGTCCCTGGCGGATGCGCCGGCGCTCGGGTGCTCGTCCGCGGCGGCGGGCGACGATGGACGCTCGAATCGCATCGTGTCCGCGCTGGCGTGGGCCGGAAGGAGCGCACCGGTTGCCGCCGCGCCACGCGCCACGGAGCGCCGGCGCCGCGGCCGCCGCGCCGACGAAGACAGCTCCGCCAGGAACGCCTCCGCGGTGGGCCATCGCGCGCCCACTTCCTTCTCCAGCGCGCCTTCGATGGCGCTGACGATGGACTTGGGGGTGTCCGGGCGTAGATCGTCGACCGCCGGCAGGTCGCGGTGCCGCTGCAGGTAGAGCACGTTGAGCAGCGAGTCGCCGCCCCACGGCTGCAGGCCGGTGAGCACCTCCCAGCCGAGTAGACCAAGGCTATAGATGTCGCTCCGGCCGTCCAGCGGGGAGCCGTCGATCTGCTCGGGTGACATGTACGCCGGCGTGCCGACCACGATGCCGGTGCCGGTGAGCCCCACGTCCATCTCGCGGGCAGTGGCCGATCCGAAATCGGAGAGCAGAGCCCGGCCGGTGCCCTCCTCGAGGAAGACGTTCTCGGGCTTGACGTCGCGGTGCACCACGCCGCGGCGATGGGCGTAGGCGAGCGCCTGAGCGACGTCGGCGAGCACGGAGGCGGCCTGCGCGAATGGTAGGGCGCCGCCCTGGCGTACGGCTTCCTTGAGTGTGCGCCCGGGCACGTGCTGCATGATGAGCGCGAGGCTGTTCTCCGCCAGGCGGCGCACGCCGTAGATGGCGACGATGTTGGGATGCTGGAAGTGCGCGAGCACGCGCGCCTCGCGCGCGAGGCGCGCGGTGACCTCGTCGTCGGTGACGTACTTGGCCCGGATGACCTTGATGGCCACGCGACGGCCGAGCTCGCGATCACGGGCGAGGTAGACGACGGCCGTGCCGCCGCGTCCGAGCTCGCGCTCGAGGACGTAGTCGCCGGAGAGCTCCTGCAGCTCGCGCGGAAGCTCGCGCGCTGGCTCGCGCGGTGGCTCGCGCTGGGGCTCGCCCTGGGGCTCGCGCTGGGGCTCGCGCTCGTCGGTCATCGGGATGAGCGGCGCCGGCGGGGCGCCGGGCAGAGGATCGTGGCGTTGCTCACGTACGATGCATAACACGCGAGACGTGCCACGCGCGAGTGCGCCACGGCTGAGTCGGAGTCAAGCGAAGTCAGCCGTAATGGGGGCCCCGGCGCCGGAATTCGGGGCCGCGAGCCGGGCTCGGTC
>DATANT010000480.1:0-16859 GCA_036266115.1 Gemmatimonadaceae bacterium
GCTACCTGCTGAGCGGCGGCTACTTCAAGCAGGAGGGGGTCATCATCGACACCGACTTCGAGCGGTACTCCTTCCGCCTGAACTCGGAGCTGCGGCGTGGCCGGTTCACGTTCGGTGAGAACGTCGCGCTCTCCCGCGCGAGCCGGCAGATCCCGATTGGCAACCAGCTCATCGACGCGCTGCGCTTCCCACCGGTGATCCCGGTGCTCGATCCCAGCACGGCGAGCGGCTTCGGCATCGGAACCAACGCCATCCCGACCTTCGGCGTCAATCCGGTTGGCTCGGCCGCGCTGCGCAGCGAGCAGGACCGGTCGAACCAGGCTTTCGGCACGATCTTCGGCCAGGTGGCCTTTCTCGAGAACCTGAGCTATCGGCTCAACGTCGGCTTCCACTACAACGACGGCAACTGGCGGCGCTTCACGGAGCGCGGCTACCCGGTGCGCCAGAACGAGTCCCTGAACCCGGCGGCACTCATCGACCAGCGCAGCACGGGCAGCATGCTGCAGCTCGAGAACCTGATCACCTGGGATCAGACGTTCGGCCGACACGCGTTCAACGCGGTGGGCGGCTACTCGGAGCAGCGCGAGCAGTTCAACCGCCTCGAGGCGTCCCGGACGGACTTCCCCGATCCGTCGCTCGAGGAGCTGGATGCGGGCACGTCGAACCAGGCGAACACCGGCTACCGCAACGACGCTCGGCTGCGCTCGCTGCTCGCTCGCGTCAACTACACGCTGTCCGACCGCTATCTGTTCACCGGGAGCATCCGCCGCGACGGCTCGTCGCGGTTCGGCCCCAACAACCGCTACGGCACGTTCGGCGCCGGCTCGGTGGGCTGGATCGTGAGCGAGGAGGGCTTCTTCGCGAACTCCTTCCTCCGGGGCTTCGACTTCCTCAAGCTGCGCGCCAGCTACGGCACGCTCGGCAACCAGGACTTCACGGACTACCAGTACGCGGCCAGCATCGTCTCCGGTGGCTTCGGGCTCGGCGGCACCGGCTATCCCCTCGGTCCGTCGCAGGCCGTGCAGCCGGGAGCCATCCAGCGCAGCCTGGCCAATCCCGACATCCGCTGGCAGGAGAACACCGAGGCCAATTTCGGCATCGATGCCAACCTGTTCAACAGCCGGCTCACCCTCACCGCCGACTACTACGTGCGCGAGTCGGACGGCCTGCTCGTCCAGGCGCCGCTGCCGCCCAGTCTGGGCGCGGTGGGCGCACCGTTCGTCAACGCCGGTGAGATGCGCAACAGCGGCTTCGAGCTGGGTGTGGGCCTGCAGGAGATCTCGCGCGGCGCCTTCCAGCTCGACGTGGCCGCCAGCCTGACCGCGAATCGCAACAAGGTGCTGAGCCTGGGCAACGGCTCCCAGCCCATCTTCGTGGAGGTCGAGGGCGCCCAGCTCACGCGCACGGCCGTGGGCGGTCAGGTGGGCTCGTTCTACCTGCGGAAGATGCTGGGCATCTTCCAGTCGCAGGCGGAGGTCGACGCGTACACGGCCACCGTGAACGGCGCCACGCAGCGCATCCAGCCCGACGCGAAGCCGGGCGACATCAAGTACGCGGACCTGAACAACGACGGCACGATCAGCGCCGATGACCGCTACAACGCCGGCAACGGCATCCCCGCCTTCGAGGGGGGCGTCTTCTTCAACGGCCGCTACGCCTCGTTCGACTTCGACGTCGGCCTGCAGTACTCCGTGGGCAGCGAGGTGATGAACGTCGCTCGCTGGTGGACCGAGCGCATGGACGACCCGACGAACTACCGGGCGGACCTGCAACCGTGGACCGAGGAGAATCCCAGCACCACGACGCCACGCGCGCTCAAGGAAGGGCCGCAGGCGGCACAGAACGCGCGGCTCGACTCGGACCGTTGGATGGAGGACGGCTCCTTCCTGCGTCTGCAGAACGTGCAGATCGGCTACATCCTGCCGGCCAGGCTCACGCGCAACACGGGCCTGAGCGGGGAGTCGCGCATCTACGTGAACCTCCAGAACGTCTTCACGATCACCGGCTACAAGGGATACGACCCGGAGGCCACGGGCATCGTGTACAACAACAGCCTCGACGCGCTCCTGCGTGGGGTGGATGCCGGGCAGATCTACCCGAATCCGCGGACGATCACCGTCGGCGTGAACCTGGGCTTCTAGTGCGCTCGGCCCGGCGGCACGACGCCGTCGGGCCCGTCCCTCTCCTCGACGGATAACCATCCCCACGATGCGACTCTCCAGAGCTCTCGTACCGCTGCTTCTCGTGGCGGCGGGGTGCAACGATCTCGAGGTCACGAACCCGAATCAGCGCACCACCGATACGTTCTTCCGCGACCGCAACGACGCCCTGCTCGCGCTCAACGCCACCTACCACGGGCTGCAGGAGCTCGGCGCCTTCGGCCGCTGGCTCGCCTTTGCCGACGACATCCGGTCCGACATCGGCACCAGCCGCAGCCCCTGGCCGGAGCTGGCGAACTTCACGAAGACCGTGCTCGCCAGCTACGACTTCGAGGTGAACATCCACCTCTGGCAGCACAACTACCGCACCATCTTCGCCGCCAATCAGGTCATCGCGAGCGTGCCGGAGGTCGAGATGGACGCGGCCGAGCGCGCGCGCTTCGTGGCCGAGGCGAAGTTCATCCGGGCGCTCTCGTACTACAACCTGGTGACGCTCTTCGGCCGGGTCCCGGTTCCGCTGCAACCCTCGTCGGCCGGCGATCGCCCAGCGAGCGTGCCGGCGGAGGAGACCTGGGCGCAGATCGAGAAGGACCTGACCGAGGCACAGGCCGACCTGCCGCTGGCGTACTCCGGCGCGGATGTCGGTCGCGCGACCAAGGGCGCGGCGCTCGCGCTGCTCGGCAAGGCGCACCTGCAGCAGCGTGAGTGGCCGGACGCCGCCGCGCGCTTCGCCGAGGTGGTGGGCTCGGACCAGTACACGCTGATGCCCGACTACGGCGACAACTTCCGCGCGAGCACCGACAACAACGCGGAGTCCATCTTCGAGGTGCAGTTCAGCGATCAGAACGTGCTCTCGGAGGGCAGCGCCGGCTACAGCTTCCCCAAGCTCGCCGGGCCGTGCGGTCCCGCCTTCTGCGACGCCAACCCCACGCGCTGGTACTTCGACCAGTTCTTCGTGGACAACCCGGGCACGCCCGACCCGCGGCTCGACTACACGATCTTCTACAACAAGCCGGGTGGGATGGACGTCTTCGGGCGGCCGTTCGCCGACCGCTACGCGGATCGCATCAACGACCTGTTCGTCAAGAAGTACACGCAGTGGTACACCACGGGCGACGAGTTCTTCGACAACCCGATCAACTTCAAGGTCATGCGCCTGGGCGGCATCCTGCTGCTGTACGCCGAGGCGCTGAACGAGAACGACGACGTCGCGGGCGCGCGGACGCAGCTCAACCGCGTGCGCGCCCGCGTGGGCGTGACGCCGGTGCCCACGGGGCTCAACAAGGACCAGATGCGCGACCGTATCGAGCGCGAGCAGCTGCTGGAGCTCGGCTTCGAGACGGAGCGGTTCCGCTTCCTGCAGCGGCAGGGTCGGTTCACGGCGGCGTTCCTGCCCACGCTCGTCGCGCATGACTCCGACTTCAGCGTCTTCGAGATCGGCCGCTCGGAGCTGCTGCCCATCCCCAACTCCGAGGTGGACCTGAACCCGGGCGTGCCCCAGCTCCCCGGCTGGGGCGGAAACTGATCCTCCACGGGCGGTGTTCGGCGCGGACGCCGCGCACCGCCCGGGCATGACGACGCCCGACCGATGGATGCCGCCGCGAGTGGCGCAGCGCCGCTGCGCCGCCGCGGCGGTCGTGCATCCGCGAGGCACGGCCACTCCGCCGCTCCATCATACCGCGACCGACACGTTCCCTCCCAACCGCCATGACGACGTCCGCCCTCGCGCCGCGCATCGCGGTCCTGCTGCTACTCGCCGCGTGCTCGGGCGGCGGTGGCGCTCCACCCACGCAGCCGCCGCCGCCAGCCACGTGCACCTTCGTCAACCCCATCGGTCCGGGCGCCGATCCGTGGGTCGTGCGGCACGAGGGAGCGTACTACTACATCGAGGTGGGCGACCGCGGCATCGACGTCTTCCGATCCACCGAGCTCACCGCGCCGAAGCGGAACGGGGTCCGCGTCTGGACGGCGCCGAGTACCGGCTGGAACAGCACGAACGTGTGGGCGCCGGAGCTTCACTTCATCGACGGGCGCTGGTACATCTACTACGCCGCGGGCAGCAGCGGGCCGCCGTTCACCACCCAGCGCAGCGGCGTGCTCCGTTCCGTGGGCGCCGACCCGCAGGGCCGCTATGAGGACCTCGGCCAGCTGGACACCGGCGGCGAGCCCACCACGCGCGCCGACGACGTCTGGGCCATCGACCTCACCGTCGGTCGGCTGAACGGGCAGCTGTACGCGGTGTGGTCGGGTTGGGAGGCGAACGCCGCGACGGACCGCACGCCGCAGCATCTCTACATCGCGACCATGTCCGACCCGGCGACGATCAGCGGGCGGCGCGTGCGGCTGTCCTCCCCCGTGGAGAGCTGGGAGCGCGGGACGGAGCTGGACCTGCAGGAGGGGCCGGAGTTCCTGCGCAACGCGGATCACGTGTTCCTGATCTACTCCACGCGTGAGTCGTGGCTGCCCGACTACCGCCTTGGCCAGCTCCGCCTGGCGAGCGCCAGCGCGGACCCGCTGCAGCCCGCTAACTGGACGAAGTCGGGGCCCGTGTTCGCGAGTACCGCGAGCGTGTTCGGCGTGGGCCACAATGGCTTCACCACGTCGCCCGACGGCACCGAGCCGTGGATCGTGTACCACGCCAAGACGAGCACCGCGCCGGGCTGGGACCGGGTGATCCGGATGCAGCGATTCACGTGGAACGCGGATGGATCGCCGAGCTTCGGCACGCCCGCGCCAACCGGCGGCGCGCTGCCGAAGCCCTCGGGGGCCTGCGATTAGGGATCGCTCGATCTCCCGGGCGGTGACGCCCGGGTCCCGGCGACGCCGGGCACGCGCCCTTCGCCCTCGCGGGCGCTCAGCGTTCGCGCATCGGCGAGCCCGTTGCCGAGCGACCACTGGCACGGGTCGCGCCGGCGCCGTGCAAGGCGCGCCGGGGCACGAGGGAAGCGCGCACGGCCACGCTCGGCCAGAACCTCAGACGGTCTCGGTGGCCCTCGACCGCGGGAGATGCGCCGCTCCCTCGCGGCCCGCCGCCGCGATCAGCTCGAAGGACCGCAGCCGCGCGTCATGGTCGTACACGTCCGAGACGATCATCAGCTCGTCGGCGCCCGTCTCCGCGACGAGCGCGTCGATGCCCTCGCGAACGGTGTGCGGGGAGCCGACGATCGAGCGCGCGAGCATCTGCCCGGCCTGCGCCTTCTCCATCGGCGTCCAGTAGCGCTCGATGTCGTCGATGGGCGGACGGCTCAGGCCACGCGCTCCGCGAAAGATGTCGGCGAAGGACATCTGCTGCGTCGTGGCCAGCCGGCGAGCCTCCTGGTCGCTGTCGGCGGCGATGATGTTGACGCCGACCATGGCATACGGCCGATCGAGCTGCGCGGACGGCTTGAAGCGGCTGCGATAGAGCTCGAGCGCCGGCAGCAGCAGGTCGGGCGCGAAGTGCGAGGCGAACGCGTACGGAAGGCCGAGCTCCGCGGCGAGCATCGCGCCGAAGTGGCTGGAGCCGAGTATCCAGAGCGGCACCTCCGTGCCCGCGGCGGGCACCGCCTGGATGGGCTGATGCTGCGCGGCCGGGGCGAAGAATGCCTGCAGCTCCTGCACGTCCTGCGGAAAGTGCTCGGCGGCGGCCGGCGAGCGGCGCAGCGCACGGACCGTGAGCTGGTCCGTTCCCGGGGCGCGGCCCAGGCCGAGATCGATGCGGCCCGGAAACAGTCGCGCCAGCGTGCCGAACTGCTCGGCGATGACGAGCGGAGAATGGTTGGGCAGCATGATGCCGCCCGCGCCCACCCGAATGGTCCGCGTGCCAGCGGCGATGTGCGCGATCACGAGCGAGGTCGCCGCGCTCGCGATGCCCGGCATGTTGTGATGCTCGGCGACCCAGATGCGGCCATAGCCCCAACCTTCGGCATGACGGGCGAGGTCGCGGGCGTTGTCGAGCGCGCCGCGCGCATCGGTGTCTTCGGTGACGCGAACGAGATCGAGGATGGAGAACGGTGCCATGGGTGTCGTGTACTCCTCACTGAGCTGAGCTCCGGCGCGATCGGTCAGCCATGCCATCCCGGGCCCGCAGGTCCGGCAAGCGGAGGCGCTGTCCGGTTAGCTTGACGAAATATGGAGGCTGCCTCCATATTCGGTCAAGGCCGGAATCGCTCACGCCAGCGGGCCGGGCCGACACGTGCTCGGCGTGAAGCGAGCGGCGGCGCGAACTGGGCAATCGGATGAGGGAACGGGACATGACGAACGTCGCGGCCAGTGATCGGCCCGGATTGCGTGCGGACGCACGGCGCAATCGCGACCGCATTCTGCACGTCGCGATGCAGCACTTCGCATCGCGCGGCATCGGCGCGTCTCTCGAGGAGATCGCGAGGGCAGCGGGAGTGGGACCGGGCACGCTCTACCGCCACTTCCCATCGCGCGAGGCGTTGCTCGCCGCCTGTCTGGAGGACCGGCAGGCGGAGCTGCTGGCGCGCGCGGACGAAGCCAGGCAGATCGCCGACGCGGACGTGGCGCTCGACGCATGGCTGGCGGCGCTGCGGGACTACCTGCGGACCTTCAATGGGCTGCCCGCGCCGGTGCTCGCCGCCATCGAGGAACAGGCATCGCCACTCGCGACGTCCTGCCAGCATCTCGTCTCGATCACCGGCGAGCTCCTCGCGCGCGCGCAGGCGCATGGCCATGCACGCCGGTCGGTGACGGCCGGCGACCTGTTTCTCGGCGCGCTCGGCATGGCCTGGGTCTCGGATCGGGTCGACGCCTACGGCACTACGCGTGACGCGCTGGAGGCCGTCTTCGCGCACGGGTATCTCGATGCCTGATCGCGGGCCCGCGCGGTGCTGCCGCGCGCATGCTGGCGCCGAGCCTGACGCGAAGCTCGGCCGGGGCTGACGGCGAGATTCCGGCCGTGATCTCCGCGGCAGTCTGGACGATCTCCCGCCAGGATGGCCGGCTCGAGCGCAGCGACGAGGGGTCGAGCGTCGCGTACTTCCACGTGGACCGGCCCGAGAACGGGCTACCCGCGCTCGCGCCCGTCGCCCGGTGGGTGGCCGGGCTCAGGCCGCGCCGGTGGCGCGGTGCCAGTCGCGCCGCATGGCGGCGCGCGCGCGGGACGGCGATATGCCGAACACGCGGCGGAACGTCGCCGTGAAGTGCGCGTGGCTCGCGAACCCGAGATCCAGCGCTAGCGTGGCGAGCGATGTCGAGGGCTCCGCGAGCCGGTCGAGCGCGAGGTTCAGGCGCAGGCGCAGCAGATACTGATGGATCGGCAGCCCCGTCTCCGTCCGGAACGTTCGCGCCAGGTGGAAGGGGGACGCCGCCACCTCGCGCGCGAGCGAGGGCAGTGTGAGGTCGGACGTGGGCGCCGCCGCGAGCCGCGCCTTCACCGCCTCGGCCAGTTCGCGGCGCGCGCGACGCGTCTCCACTCGCTGAGCCACCGGGCGGGCGTCGCGCGCGCGAGCGGCGTCGCGGGCGATGGTGTCGAGAATCCCGAGCGCCACCTCGTCCGCCTCCATGCGGCCCGCCATCCCCGCCACGAGCGCGTGGCGGAGCCCGTGCAGCGGCAGCAGCAGTTCCGGCGTGGCGAGGACGTGCGTCGCGTGGAACGGCGGCGCGTCGTCGCGCCACGCGGCGCGGTCGTGACGCGCCGTCACCTCGCGCGCCACCGCGGCGGGGAAGTCGAGCACCGTGCTGGAATCGCCGTCGTCGGTGGGATGGCTCACGCGGTACGGCGTACCCTGGTTGAACAGCAGCACGTGCGCCGGCTCGGCCACCACGGTGCGGCGCGCGCCGGCGCTCCGATGCGTCAGGTAGACGCCGGCACGGGTGAACTGGATGGTGTTGCCGCGCGCGTACTCCTCGGCTCGCGGCCCCGATCGCCGCTCGCAGCACGACGAGTCGCGCATCGTCACCAGTGGACTGTCGTGCAGGAGGTGCTCGTGGCAGCTGGGCATGTCGCAAAGCTATCGGGGCCGCGAGCAGCCGAAAGGCGCGGCCACGAACCGAGCAACTTCCTGAAAGCCGCTCCCGCCGAGCCCCCGTAGCTTCCTCGCGTCAACCATTGGACGAGGAGGAGCCATGAGGATGCTCGATCAGCCGCGTGCCAATGAATGCGCCGCGGCGGTCGCGGGCGAGCCGCCGCACGCGGGCGCCGCGGTCTGCCACTCACCCGCAGTCAGGACGCCGTCGGCCACCGGAGCCCTCGGCGTCGGCCGCCCCACCCCGGCGTTCTGGGCCGCGCTGCGGAGGATGCTCGAAGGAATCGCCGGGCGTTGAGCCGACGGGCTACCCGGGTTACGTGGGTCGGTTGACGCTCACCACCTTGCCGATGAACACCTCGAAGGCGCCCAGCCAGCTCCGGAGGAACTCGGCGGTCGACGCGTCGGTGACCTCGCCGTCTTCCGTGATCAGGCCGTCGCGGAAGTGGATGTACGCCTCCGGCTGCGCCAGCTCGGGCGAGTTCACGAAGGAGAGGATGCTCCGAAGGTGCTGCTGGGCGACGGCCGTGCCGATGGAGCCCGGCGAGGTGCCGATGCAGGCAGACGGCTTGTGGGCGAAGGAGTTCTTGCCCCACGGACGCGAGCCCCAGTCGATGGCGTTCTTGAGCGCGCCGGGGATGGACCGGTTGTACTCGGGCGTGACGAACATCAGCGCGTCCACGGACTCCACCGCGGCCTTGAACGACCGGGCCTCTGGCGGATAGTCGGCGTCGAAGTCGTGGTTGTAGAGCGGGAGATTCCCGATGGGGATCTCCACGAGCTCGAGCTGGCCCTGGGCCAGGTTCAGCAAGGCCCGGGCGAGCCGGCGGTTGATGGAGCGCTTGGAGAGGCTGCCGACGAATACGCCAACCTTGTACGCCATGGGATTCTCCGGTCGAAGGGGGTACCGCCCCTATTGCGCGAACGGTGCACGGCGGTGCGCGGCCGCGCGCGTCCCCGGGCCGGGCCTCCCGAGGCGCGGCTTCCGCCTCAGCCGTCCTGCCTGACGAACTGCACCTCCCCCTCGACGCGGACCTTGTTCGCGACCAGGACGCCGCCGGTCTCGAGCGCCTGGTTCCACTTGAGCCCCCATTCCCGGCGGTCGAGCTCCGTCCGGAAGCTGAAGCCCGCCCGTGTCTTCCCCCACGGGTCCGTGCCCCGTCCCAGATACTCGCAGTCGAGCACCACCTCCATCGAGCTGTCGCGGATCACCAGATCCCCGACCACCTGGAAGCGGTCCCCCTCCGCCTTCGGTGGCTTTCCCTCGAACCGTCTGGCCTTGAACGTGATCGACGGCTGCTTCTCCGCGTCGAAGAAGTCCGGACCGCGCAGATGCGCATCGCGGTCCGCCACGCCGGTGTCGATGCTCGCGACGTCGATGGTGGCCTCGAGGCCCGCCTGCTCGGGGTGGTCTCGGTCCCCCCTGAGCGTGGCCTTCAAGTCTTTGAAGCGGCCGCGGACGGTGGTCATCATCATGTGCTTGACGGCGAACTCCACGCTGGAGTGCGTCGGGTCGAGCTGCCAGGTGGACGTGCCCGTCTCGGTGGTGGTCGTGCTTGTCACGGTGCCCTCCTCTCGGGATGCGTTGGCGCTGGTGAGCCCGCACCACGGCGCGTGATTCGTGCCGCGCCGTCTCGATGTCGGCGCCTCCGGCTCCCCGATGGAATGCCGGGACGGCGCGGGCCGTTCCCCTACCGACCAGCCCCGTTCGCGATCTCCCGCAGCATGCGCCCGAAGATGAGCCCGTGCACCGGGTACAGCGCGTACCAGTAGATCAGCCCCGCCAGCCCCCGCGGCTCGAAGATGGCCGTCTGGCGGATGACGCTCCGCGCCGCGTCGCCCGATACCTCGAACTGCAGCCAGGCGCGGCCGGGCAGCCGCATCTCGGCCCGCAGCCGCAGCAGGCGGTCGCGCTCCACCGCCTCCACGCGCCAGAAGTCCACCGCGTCGCCCGGGTGCAGCGATTCCGGATCGCGCCGCCCCCGCCGCATGCCCGCGCCGCCGGCCAGCAGGTCCAGAAAGCCGCGCAGGCGCCAGAGCCAGTCGCCGTAGTACCAGCCCACGGTGCCCCCGATGCGCTCGATGGGGCGGAAGGCGGCCGCCGGCGATCGAGCGACGACGGCCTCTCGCGAGTCCACCAGGCGCGAGCCGGCGTGCGCGCCGCCCCACGGCTGCGCGCCGCCCAGCGACGAGGCCGCATCCGACCACCGCGTCTCGGAGAAGTCGCGATCCTCGTTCGCCAGCGCCTGCGCGATCGCCTCCGCCATGGCACGTGGGCGGATGTGGGGGAACAGCTCGGCCGCGCGCGTGGACGTCACCACCGTCTCGTTCCGCACGCCGTCGATGAGCTTTCGCCCCACGCGCGCGTACACCGGCGTCACCAGCCCGAGCCAGCGACTGGAGAGCCAGGGGGTGAGCATGGGGACGCGCACGAACGCGCGGCGCAGCCCGCGCTGCGCCGCGTACTCGCGCATCAGATCCTGATACGACACGCGGTCCCGGCCGCCGATCTCGATCACCGCGCTCTCGGGCAGCGGCACGGTGGCGGCGGCGACCAGATACGCGATCACGTCCTCCACGGCGATGGGCTGCGTGCGCTGGCGCACCCAGCGCGGCGTGACGAGCACCGGCAGCCGCTCCACCAGCGCGCGCACGAGCTCGAACGAGAGGCTCCCCGACCCGAGGATGACCGACGCGCGCAGCTCGACGGTGAGGACGCCCGTCTCGCGCAGCAGCCGGCCCACCTCGTGACGGCTAGCGAGGTGCGGTGAGAGGCCGGCATTGCCACCCAACCCACCCAGATAGATGATGCGCTGGACGCCGGCGTCGCGCGCCGCGCGCGCGAAGTTCCGGGCGCCGTCGTGCTCCTCGTGCGCGAAGCCACGCGGCGCCGCCATGGCGTGGATGAGGAAGTACGCCGTGTGCACACCTCGAAGCGCGGCCGCGAGCGACGCCGGCTGCAGCACGTCGCCCGGGATGACCTCCACGCCATGTGGGGCGCGGGCGCGCAGGTCGTCGGGCCGCCGCGCCATGCACCGCACCCGCTCCCCGCGCTCGTGCAGCGCGCGCAGCAGCCGGCCGCCGATGTACCCGGTCGCGCCGGTCACCAGGTAGAGCGGCCGTGCGTGCGCCGCCCGCGTCATCCCCCCTCTCGCATACGCCGGAGCTCCGCCACCAGTCCGGGGATGCTGGACCTCACCTGCACGTCCATGGCCAGCAGCTCCGCGGTGAGGGCCGCGGCGCCGGCGCCGCCCGCGATGAGCGTCACCCCATCGGGGAGCCGCGCCCTCAGCACGCGCAGCTCACCGAGCACGCGGTCGCGGTGCTCCACGTAGATGATGCTGATGGCCACCACCCGCACGTCGGCGGCGCGGGCGGCGTCCACGACTTCCTCAGCGGGAAGGTCGGCGCCGAGGTAGAGCACGTTCCATCCCTCCACGGCGGCCGCCGCGCCGGCCAGCGCCGCGCCGATGACGTGCCGGTCACCCGCCGGCGTGGTGACCATGATGGTCGGAGCGTCGCGCCACCGTGCGAACGCGCGCATGGTCTGCGTGACCATGTCGTGCAGCAGCGACGACACGAGGTGCTCATGGGCCGGCGTCAGGCGGCCGGCGTGCCACTCGTCGCCGAGCCGGCGGAGCACGGGCGCCGCCACAGACTCGAGGAAGGCCGACACCCCCATGGTCGCGGCGGTGCCTCGCAGCAGCTCGTCCAGCCCCGCCGCGTCGAGGGAGCGCGCAAGTGCGAGCGACTCGTTCACCACATCGGCCGACTCAGGGGTGGCGGCTGCCGGCGCCGTGCGCCGCTCGCGCGCCGCGATGTCCTCATCCACCAGCGCGGAGAGGGCCTCGGTGGACAGACGCGCCACCTGCCCGATGCTGCGGCCGGCGCTCGTCGCCGCATGCAGCAGGGCGAGTCGCTCGATGTCCGCATCGGCATAGAGCCGCTGGCCTCCGGGGCCGCGCCCGGGCTCCACCACGCCATAGCGGCGCTCCCATATCCGAAGGACGTCCTGGGACAGTCCAGTGCGCTCGGCGGCGACCGCGATGGGGTGGCGAGCGGGGGCCTGCCTGGTGTCGTGGGGAGATTTCATGTTCTGAGCATATCCGGTCTGTCCAAGCCTTGTCAAGCGAAATGTTGGACGATGTCTTGACAGATGCCCGACGCCACACCATAATCCCTCGACAAATGATGGACAGGGCGAGTGACGGTCTCGCTCCATGGCAGAACACGCAGAGGAGGGCCAGATGAAGAAGCTCGACGTGGTGGCCGCGGTGCTTCTAGTGGTCGGCGGCCTGAACTGGGGACTCGTGGGCGCGGCGAACCTCGACCTGGTCGCGACGCTGTTCGGCCCGATGTCGACGATGAGCCGGCTCGTGTACCTGCTCGTCGGCCTGGCCGGGATCTATCAGGCGGCGCAGTGGCGCGGCATCCAGCGCCGGTGGAGCGCGCCGGCACGCGCGGCTCGCGCCTGACGCCCCGCCATCACGGCCCACAACGACCGACCCACCCATTCAACGCAATGAGGTTTCCAATGCAGACGATCTCGCTCCACACAGTGGCCACCATGATGGCGCTGCTCACCCTTCCCGCTGTCGTGTCCTGCTCCGCCGACGCGACCTCCCCGCCACCGGCAGCGGCCGGGAACATCGTGCAGACCGCGACGGAGGCCGGCAACTTCACCACCCTCGTGACCGCGCTCGAGGCGGCAGGCCTGACCGAGACGCTGCAGGGTCCCGGACCGTTCACGGTGTTCGCGCCCACCGACGCCGCATTCGACAAGCTTCCGGAAGGCACGCTCGGCGCGCTCCTCGATGACCGGGAGCAGCTCGCCTCGATCCTCACCTACCACGTGATCGCCGGCAGCGTCACGGCCGGGGACCTCGTGGCCTCCAACGGCGCGACACCGACTACCGTGAATGGTCAGCCGCTCGACATCGTGGTGCGAGACGGCGCGGTGTACGTGAACGGTGCGCAGGTGGTCGCGGCGGACGTCGCCGCGTCCAACGGCGTGATCCACGCGATCGACACGGTGCTGCTGCCGAAGGCGGCGGACGCATCGTCCGGGCGCTGACCGGAGGAGCGCACGCGTGCTCGTAGGCGCGCGACGCGAATCGCACGCTTCGAGGCTCTGAGCCATCGGACCCCGAACGGACGAAGGGCGATCACCACTCGGTGATCGCCCTTCGTGTCAATCAGCAGGGCATGGTGCGCGCCGTCGGGCGCCGCGCGCGCTGGGTCGTAATCGTCCTACCGCCTGGGCCCCCAGACACCCGTCGGCGCTCGATGTGCGCGCGGCGCGATTCCGTTGCCCGTGCAGCGCCTCGCCCGTCCATTGCGAGTCCCGTGCGCCGACGCTCGAGGGTTTCGGCGGCTGCCACACGTCCGCGATACCACCGAACCCCGGCTCATGCGACCTCTCGTCCCGCCGTTCCTCGTGCTGTTGTGCCTGGCCGTCGTCTCCCTCCCGCTGCGCGCGCAGGGGGCCGCCGTCCCGCTCCGCGGCGACGTCACCGGCGATGGCCAGATCACGGCGCTCGACGCGCTCGCCATCCTGTCGTACACGGTGGGCAAGTCGCTGCCACCGGAGTACACGGTGATGCCCAATGGCGACAACAACGGCGATGGGCAGGTAACGGCGATCGACGCGCTCGTCGCGCTCAGCTTCGTGGTGGGCCGGGACGTCTCGCGCTTCCCCATCAACACGCCGCTGCTGAACGTCGCGAGCATCCATCTGTCGCCCTCGTCGGCGATCGTGCTGGTGGGCCAGAGCGCGCAGCTCGTCGCGACGCTCCGGGACTCCTCCGGCACCGAGCTGCCCGCGCGGCCCATCACCTGGACCACCTCCGACGCCGCCATCGCCGAGGTGGATGCGAGCGGCGTCGTCACGGCCAGGGGGATCGGCGTGGCGACGATCACGGCGACGGCGGACGACGCGACGGGCAGCGTGGCCGTCGCCGGCGACCAGCTCATCGCGAGCACGGTGGCTGCCGGCTCTCAGCACGCGTGCGCGCTCACCGCCACGGGCGCCGCCCTGTGCTGGGGCTCCAACGTGCTGGGGCAGCTCGGCGACGGCACGACGACCGATCGCACGACGCCCGGCCCGGTGAGTGGTGGGCGCATCTACAAGGCCATCGCCGTCGGCGAGTACAACAGCTGCGCGCTCACCGCCGAGGGCGCCGCCTACTGCTGGGGGGACAACTCCTACGGGAACCTGGGTGACGGCACGTTCGACAACCGCCGGGTGCCGACGGCGGTCACCGGCGGCCGCACCTTCGCGTCGCTGAGCGCTGGCCGCAACTGGAACATCGCCCTCACCGCCGATGGCGCCGCCTACACGTGGGGCGCGAACGCCGGCACCATCGGCGACGGCACGACGACGAACCGCCCGGTGCCAACGCTGGTCAGCGGCGGGCTCACCTTCCGGAGCGTGGCCGCGGGTCACTATCACGCGCTCGGCATCACCACCGATGGCGTGCCGTACGCGTGGGGAATGAACGACTACGGCCAGCTCGGCGACGGCACGCAGACGAAGCGCACCGCGCCGGTGCCGGTGGCCGGAGGCCTCAACTTCCGCGCGGTGAGCGGTGGGGCGGGGAACTCGTTCGGGATCACGGCGGATGGTGCCGCCTACGCGTGGGGAGCCAACGATGGCCAGTCCCTCGGTATCGGCGCTAGCGAGCGCTGGGTGCTCACGCCCGCGCCGGTCCGCGGCGGCCTGCGCTTCCGTGCCATCGCCGCGGGTGGTGCTCATACCATCGGCCTCACCATGACGGGCGCCGCGTACGCGTGGGGGAACAACAGCGGCGGCCAGCTCGGTCTTGGCACCACCGTCGATTCACCGGAGCCGACCCTGGTGTCGGGTGGGCGCGTCTACCGTTCCGTGTCCGCGGGCCAGTCGCTCTCGCTGGCGCAGACGCACGACGGATCGGTGTTCGCGTGGGGATTCAACCACGTCGGCCAGGTGGGCGACGGCACCACCACCAACCGCCACGAGCCCGTGGCGGTTGGTGGAACGTCTCCGACCAGTCGGGTGACCGTCACGCCCGCGCCGTTCGCGATGATCTGGAAGGGCGGCTCGGCCACCATGCAGGTGTCCATCGCGCGCGTCGGCGGCTACACCGGCGACGTGGAGCTCGGGCTCGACGCGCCGGCGGGGATCTTCGGGACCTTCAGCCCGGCCATGCTCACCGGCTCGGCCACCACGAGCACGCTCACGCTCACGGCATCGTCCGGCGCGCCGTCCGGCAACCACACCATGCGCGTCCGGGCGCGTCCCGTCGGCCGACTGGACCAGTTCTCGTCCAGCATCGTGATCGTCGCGGGCAGCGCCATCGGCGAGGGCGCGGTGGCTGCGGGCAATGCCTCGTGCGGCCTCACCGCCGCGGGCGCGGCGTACTGCTGGGGCACGGATCTCGGAACCGGAACCGGCACGGTGAGCACGCTGCCCGTCGCGGTGAGCGGCGGCCATACCTTCATGGCGATCACCTCGGGCGCCACCCACGCGTGCGCGCTCACGCCCGCCGGTGCCGCCTACTGCTGGGGTGACAACGAGTACGGGCAGCTCGGCGACGGCGGCAGCGAGCCGCGGCGCGCCGCGCCGGCGGCCGTCGCTGGAGGCCTGCAGTTCCGCGCGATCAGCGCGGGAGAGCGGGGAACGTGCGCGCTTACCCAGGACGGGAAGGCGTACTGCTGGGGCGAGAACGGTGCCGGGAGCATGACGTCGTCGCCGGCCGCCGTTCCCGGCGGGCACACGTTCCATTCCGTGAGCGTGGGGGCGCTGCACACGATCGCGCTCACCCCGGCAGGTGAGGCGTACACCTGGGGCGACAACTCGTTCTACCAGATCGGTACGGGTGCCGCCGGCGGGTACCAGGGCACGCCGGTGAGGGTCGGCGGCGCACTCCGCTTCATCGCGGCCAGCGCGGGTGGCTTGTACAACGCGGCCATCACGGCTGACGGCACGCCGTACACGTGGGGCACCGGCCCCCTGGGCCACGGCGCGCAGTCGCAGACCACCCAGATGGTGCCCACGCTCGTGCCCGACGCCGGCCCGTACCGCGCGATCAGCGCGGGCTTCGGCGGCACGGTGGCCCTCTCGACCTCCGGCCAGCTCTGGTGGTGGGGGAGCTACGGGCTCACCACCGGCTCGATCGACGACTGCATGAACGGCGGCTCCTGCGGCACGTCCATGACGTCCATCAGGCCGCGCTCGTTCGACCTGAGCCAGGTCCGCTCGATCAGCGCTGGCAATGCTCACGCGCTGGTCCTCACCCACGACGGCGTCGCGCATGGCTGGGGGGGCAACCTCGGCGGCCAGCTCGGCGACGGAACCAAGACCAGCAAGAGCTTCCCGACCGCGCGGGACATCAACTACAGCATCGCCGCCCAATCGCCGCTCTGGCTGCAGCCGGGGCAGACGGTGAGCACCCCGGTGACCATCACGCGCACCGGCGGCTTCACCACCTCCGGCATCGGCTTCCCCGGCGACATCGGCTTCGGGATCTCCGGCAGCCTGCCCACGGGCGTGACCGCGGCGTTCTCGCCGGCGACGGCGTCGCCGAGCGTGAATACCACCACGCTGAGCTTCACCGCCACGTCGGGTGCCGCACCCGGTCCCGTGTCGTTCGCGGTGCGCGCGTCCTCGCCGGGTGCTACGGACCGGAGCGCGTCGATGTCGGTCATCGTGCCCACACCGAAACCCGCCGCGGGCTACGACCTCGTGTGTCCA
>DATANT010000481.1:0-2012 GCA_036266115.1 Gemmatimonadaceae bacterium
CGTGCCGGTGGCGTTCGGCGGCGTCGCCAACGCGGGGCGCGTGTCGTCGCAGACCATGGCCGCGTTCGTGGGCTTCGCGCGCGAGCTCTACCCCCTGGGCGCCGCCGAGGTGGACGTGCGCGCGCCGTTCGCGGCCTCCGCATCGGCGCTGCGGTCCCGCGACGAGAACGGGGCCTGGGAGCAGACGCTGAGCGAGCTCAATGCCGCGCGGGTGGCGGCCGGCGATGGGCGCATGTACTTCGGCCTGGTGCGGCTTCCGTACGCGTCCGGCATCGTGGGAGTGGGGCTGTTGCCGGGAATGACGGCGCTGGGATGGGACGCGCTGCCCGACGCGGCCTTCACGTTGGCCCATGAGCTGGGGCACAACTGGGGGCGCCGACACTCGCCGTGCGGCAGCCCGCCGGGGGTGGACGACCAGTACCCGTACCTCGATGGCTCCATCGGTGTGACGGGCTACCGGTTCAGCGTCCAGGAGCTGCAGCAGCCGGACGTGAGTGACGTCATGGGCTACTGCCGCCATGCGTGGATCAGCGACTACACGTACGAAGGTGTGCTCTCGTTCCGCGGCGTGCCGCCAGCCCCTCGGATGGCGAGCACGGAGCCCCGGCCGGCGCTTCTCGTGTGGGGACGCGTACGCGACGGCGAGGTGGTGCTGGAGCCGGCGTTCCCGGTCACCGCGCCCGTGTCGCTCCCCACCGCCGGTGGGCCGTACCGGTTCACCGCGATCGACGCCACCGGGCGCACCGCCTTCTCCGTTGCCTTCGACGCCACGCCCACCGCCGACGGCGCCGACGGCGGCGCGGCGTTCGCGTTCGCCATCCCGTACGACGCCGCGCGGGACGCGCCGCTCGCCCGCCTGCAGGTGGATGGCGGCCGCCGCCCCGCCGTTCGTCTGTCTCGCGCCGCCGCCCCCGGCGCACCTGGCGCACCTCCGGCGCCCGCCGCGCCGGCCCCGGCGCTCTCCGTCACGCGTGCGGCCGATGGCGCCGCGACGCTGCGGTGGGACGAAACGGCCTACCCCATGGCGATGGTGCGCGAGGCGGCTACCGGCACCATCCTGGGCTTCGTGCGCGGGGGCACCGGGCAGGTGCCGGCTGCCAGCGGGGCGGTGGAGGTGGTGCTCTCCGACGGCGTGCAGACGCGGGTGTCACGGCACTGATGTTCCGACACCCGCCCGTCGCGCCGCCGAGCGGCGGGCACTTTCGGCGGGGCGTTGACGCGATGGCGCCTGGGCGGGTCACTGCACGTATATTCCCCGGGTCCGCCTGTCGACCGCGGGCCCACTCATCCTCGAGCACCCGACGCATGCGTCTCACAGCCAGATTTGCCCTCGCGGCCACCCTGCTCGTCTCGGCCACGGCCTGCATGGACACCACGTCCACCGAGCTGCCGCCGTTCGCCGATCCGGCCACCACCACCTACGCGCCGGCACTCGGCATCGACCTCGCGGCGATGACCAAGTCGACCACCGGGCTATACGTGCGCGACGACGTGGTGGGTACCGGGGCCGAGGTGGCGAACGACAAGGCCGTGTCGGTGAAGTACCAGGGCTGGATCCCCGCCGGCAGCTCCTTCGACGCCGGGACGCTTCCGTTCCCGTCGTTCCCGCTGACCGTCGCCAACGATCCGACGAGCCGGGTGATTCCGGGCTTCGAGGAGGGCGTGCGCGGGATGAAGGTGGGCGGCAAGCGCACCATCGTCATCCCGCCGCAGCTGGGCTACGGCTATACGGCGTTGGTCGGCATTCCCTCGAACTCCGTGCTCATCTTCAGCATCGAGCTGCTCGGCGTGCAGTAGTCGCGGAACGGCGACCACGTGACGAGGGCCCGGCGGACGTCCGCCGGGCCCTCGTCACGTTCGGGTGCATGCCCCGGTGCGATTCAGCATTCCATCGCGCGACGCGTCACTCGCCGCGGCCCGCGCTCACCGCTCGCGCGCCGGCAGCACCCGGTCGTCGGCCCGCGGAGCGACGGCGGCTGGGAGCTCCATCCAGAGCTCCCGCCGGGACACGC
>DATANT010000482.1:0-23000 GCA_036266115.1 Gemmatimonadaceae bacterium
CGTCTTGCTGGCGACTAGAGCGTAGGGGCCACACCCGTTCCCATCCCGAACACGGTCGTTAAGCCCTACAGCGCCGATGGTACTCCGCCCGAGAGGGCGCGGGAGAGTAGGCCGTCGCCGGCACCCCTGAGCCAGAGCCCCCGGCTCCTCATCGCGAGGAGACCGGGGGCTTTGGTGTTTTCATCAGCCTGTTACCTTCCATCCATGACGCGCTCTGGCATCGTTGCGGTCGTCGGCAAGCCGAACGCCGGCAAATCCACCCTGCTCAATCGCCTGGTCGGCCAGAAGCTCGCCATCACGAGCCCCAAGCCGCAGTCCACGCGCAACCGCGTGGTGGGCATTCTCACCGACCAGGAGGCGCAGATCGTCCTCCTCGATACCCCGGGCCTCCTGAACCCGCGGTACGCGCTGCAGGAGTCCATGCGCGAGGCCGCCGTACAGGCGCTCCGGGATGCGGACGTGGTGCTCCACCTGGTGGACGTCAACGACATCCCGTACGCGTCGCTGCAGGAGGCGGCCGCGCTGGACGCTCCGCCCGCCGCGCCGGTGATCACGGTGCTCAACAAGGTGGATCTGCTGAACAAGCGACAGCGCGCCGAGCTCGCCGAGCTGCATCCCGATGCCTTCCTCCTCTCGAGCACCCAGGGCGACGGGGTGAGCGAGCTACTGGAGCGCGTGCGCGGCATGCTGCCCGAGAGCCCGTACCTGTATCCCGAGGACGAGCTCAGCACGCAGACGCTCCGCTTCTTCGCCAGCGAGATGATCCGCGAGACCGCGCTGGAGCAGCTCGGCGAGGAGGTGCCATATAGCGTGGCGTGCGAGATCGAGGAGTTCCGCGAGGAGCGCCGTCCGGTGTACATTCGCGCCGTGGTGTACGTGGAGCGCGAGAGTCAGCGACGCATCCTCATCGGTGCCGGTGGCGCGCGCATCAAGGAGATCGGGCGCGCTGCGCGCATCAAGCTCGAAGCGATCGTGGAGGCGCCGGTATACCTGGACCTGTGGGTGAAGGTGCTCCAGAACTGGCGCAAGAACCGGAGCGCGTTGGAGCGTTTCGGGTACCGTCTTCCGAAGGGGCAGAACTGATGTCGCTCCCGCCGCAACTGCTCGCCATCCTCGCCTGCCCGCAGTGCAAGGGGCCACTCGACTACCGACCGGAGGAGTCGGTGCTGGTCTGCGAGCGGTGTCGTCTGCGCTATCCGGTGCGCGACGACATCCCGATCCTCCTCGTGGACGAGGCGACGCCGTTCTGACGGCACGCGAGCCCGCGCCACGGGCGGCGTCTGCGGCGTCGTCGCAGCTCGCTCCGCCTGTTTCCTTTCCCGCCGTCCGCTCGTCGTCCACTGGATGGTGGTGGGCGGTCACCAGGCCAGCGCACTCTCGACAGGTGACCCTATTGCTGGACGAGCGCATGGAGAGCGATGCCGTGAGCGGAACATCGCAGCCGACGAGAGCGTGATCGTGCAGCTCGCCCTGGTCTACGCCCCCGAGGGTGACGTCGCGCCCCTGCTGCGCGCCTGGATGGCGGCGCGCGGGGTTGCCTTCACCGTGCTCACGGACCCGGCCGAGGTCCTGCGGCGCGCCATGCGGGCGCGCCCGCGGCTCGTCGTGTACGACGGCCGCGCCCTGCCCGCCGCGGCCATCGCGAGCTGCGCGGAGCTCAAGCGCGACTCGTACACCGGCATCATCCCGGCGCTCGTGCTCGTGCCGAACGACGAGCAGCTCTTCGCCGACGCATTCGCCGGTGAGGCGGACGAGGTGATCCGCGATGGACAGCCGGCCGGCGAGGTATATCCGCGGCTGGACGCCCTGCTGCGGCGCTCGGAGCGCGACACGTCGGTGCACCCGTCCACGCGCCTGCCCGGCACGGTGGGCATCGAGCACGAGATCGCCCGTCGCATGGCCCTGGGCCAGCCGTTCGCGGCGTGCTACGCCGACCTGGATCATTTCAAGGAGTTCAACGACCGCTACGGGTATCAGTCCGGCGATGCGGTCATTCGCATGCTCGCGATGATCCTGCACGACGTGGTGAAGGGCATGTGTGGTGCCGACGGCTTCGTGGGGCACATCGGCGGCGACGATTTCATCTACGTCGTGCCGGCGGCGGCCGTGCACGAGACGTGCGAGGAGGTCATCTCGATCTTCGACGGGCTCATCGCGCTGCAGTATTCGGAAGCGGACCGGCGCGCCGGTTATTTTTTCGGGAAGGATCGCCGTGGACATCTCCACCGCGTTCCCCTGATGACCGTCTCGATCGGCGTCGCTACCAACCTGCGGCGCCAATTCACGCATGCCGCCCAGGTGAGCGAACTGGCTACCGAGATGAAGACGTACGCAAAGACGTTGACGGGCTCCGTGTACGCCGTGGACCGTCGTACCGACGAGCTGGCCGCCGCTGGCGGTGAGGATGCCGCGGCCCCCGCGGCGCGCGCCGGGACCTCGTCATGAACGTGACCTGTCCCGAGTGCCGCTCCATCTACCGGGTGGATCCGGCCAAGGTCCCCGTTGGCGGCGTGCAGGCCCGCTGCTCGGTGTGCGGCGCCGTGTTCCCGGTGAGCGCGGACGCCGAGCGGCGCACGCCGGCCGCTGCGGGACGCGCCATCGAGCCCCCCTCGCCTCAGGCGGGCGCGGCAACGCCGATGCCGGTTCCCGCTGCTTCCGCTCCCGCGCGCCCGGCCGCGGCCGGCCGCCCCACGCCCGCGCCGGGCGTGCTCCCGGCGCCCCCAGCCGCAGGGGCCGCGGCCACGGCACCCACGGCGGATGCCTTCGTGCCGGGCGTGGTGACCGCGCCCGCCGCGCCGCCGGCGCCCGTGCGTCCCGTGGTCGCGCCGTCGCAACCGGCCGCGGCGCCCGCACTCCGGCCGCCGGCCCGCCCGGCGGCGCCCGCGCCCTCCAACGGCGGGGGCACCGCCACGCCGGGCGCGGCGCGCCCACCCATCAATCCGTTCCTCTCCAACGACCCCAACCAGAAGGCCCGGCGGCTCGCGCGGGCACTGGTCTCGGACATCGTGGCGTATCATCCGCAGCTGCGCGAGCAGGGGCTGCGCGAGGGCACCATCAAGGTGCTGCTCAAGGACGAGATCAAGAAGAGCTACGAGGAGTACGTGGACCAGGTGGGCCGCGAGTTTGCCGAGAGCACGATGCACTTCCAGGACGCGCTGAACGAGATTCTGGCATCGGGACGCAAGCTGTTCTGACACGGTGGCTTCGCCGGCGGTGGTCCGGCGGCCCGCGCGGTGGGGCGGGGTAGAGCCAACCAGGCGCGGGCGCTATCTTTCGGTACGAGTCCTGGACAAGGCGAGCCGTTCTCCCTTCTGGAGGGCGGCTCGCGTCGTACCCGGAACCCCGAGACGAATTCACTCGAACGAGCGCGCACGGTGGCCAACATGTCGGAGAACGAGCGAGGTCGGAGGCTGCAGGACCAGGCGGCCCGGCTCGATGAGCTGCGGAGGTATCTTTGACGTCGCCAGCAAGCGCGAAACGCTGACGGAGCTGGAGACGCGCATGGCCGAGGGCTCCTTCTGGGATGCCCAGGAGGCCGCGCAGGACGTGGTGCAGCAGGTCAAGACCTTGCGTGGGTGGCTGGACCCCGTGGACCGGGTGGAGGGCCGCCTGGCCGCGGCCACGGAGCTCGCCGAGCTGCTCGCGCTGGAGCCGGACGCCGAGATGGACGCCGAGGTGGGGCGCGAGCTGGCCGCGCTGGACGACGAGCTGGCCACGATGGAGCTGCGAGCCCTGCTGCGCAGCCCGGACGACCAGCGCGGCGCGCAGGTGGAGATCAGCGCCGGGGCCGGCGGCACCGAGGCGCAGGACTGGGCATCGATGCTCATGCGGATGTACACGCGCTGGGCCGAGCGCCGCGGATTCGACGTGGAGGTTCTCGACCTGAGCGAGGGCGAGGAGGCCGGGATCAAGGGCGCCGTGCTCGAGATCACCGGCCTGTACGCGTACGGATTCCTGAAGGCGGAGACGGGCGTGCATCGGCTGGTGCGCATCTCGCCCTTCGACGCGCAGTCCCGTCGGCACACGAGCTTCGCCTCGGTCTTCGTCTATCCGGTGGTGGACGACGAGATCAAGATCGAGATCCGCGACGAGGACATCCGCACCGACGTCTACCGGGCGTCGGGCGCCGGCGGGCAGCACGTCAACAAGACCAGCTCGGCGGTGCGCCTCACGCACATCCCGAGCGGCATCGTGGTGGCGTCGCAGGCCGAGCGCTCACAGTTCAAGAACAAGGCGACGGCCATGAAGATGCTGAAGAACAAGCTCTATCAGCGCGAGCTCGAGCGGCAGATGGCCGAGAAGGCCAAGCTCGACGCCACCAAGGCCGACGTCACGTTCGGGAGCCAGATCCGCAGCTACGTGTTCCAGCCGTACACGATGGTGAACGACCACCGGACGGAGCTCAAGATCCCCGACGTCCAGCGGGTCATGGATGGCGACATCGACCCGTTCATCGAGACGTACCTGAAGCAGGTGCACTCGAACGCGTCGGCGGGAGGGGCTGCGTGAGCGAGGAGCTGAACTTCGTCCTCCTGGCGCGCCGCGAGAAGCTCGCCGCGCTCGAGAGCCAGGGCGTGCCGGCGTTCGCGTACGCGTTCGACCGTACCCACTCGTCCACCCAGGCGCTGGCGCTCCTTGGCGAGGGCGTGGAAGAAGGGCCGGCCGTGCGCCTCGCTGGCCGCCTCGTGGCCTGGCGCGGCCACGGGAAGACCGCGTTCGCCCACCTGGCGGACGCCGACGGGCGCATCCAACTCTACCTGCGCCGCGACGTGCTGGGCGACGAACGCTTCGCGCAGCTCGAGCAGCTGGACATCGGTGATGTGGTGGGCGCGTGCGGCCCACTGTTCCGCACGCGCACCGGTGAGATCACGGTGAAGGTGGAGGAGCTGGAGCTGCTGGCCAAGTCGCTGCGCCCCCTGCCGTTCGGCAAGGAGGAGGTGGTGGACGGCGAGATCGTGCGGCATTCCGGCTTCGCCGATCCGGAGCAGCGCTATCGCCAGCGGTACGCCGATCTCGCGGTGCATCCCGAGGTGCGGCGCACCTTCGTCGCGCGCTCGCGGATGATCACCCGGTTGCGGGCGGAGCTGGACGGGTTGGGCTATCTGGAGGTGGAGACGCCGGTGCTGCAGCCGCTCTACGGCGGCGCGGCGGCACGCCCGTTCGTCACGCGCCACAACGCGCTCGACATGCCGCTCTACCTGCGGATCGCCGACGAGCTGTATCTCAAGCGGCTCATCGTCGGCGGGTTCGACCGTGTGTACGAGATCGGGCACGACTTCCGGAACGAGGGGATCGACCGGACGCACAACCCCGAGTTCACCATGCTCGAGTTCTACGAGGCGTACGCCGACTACACGACGATGATGGATCGCGTGGAGCGGCTCCTCACCGCCGCCGCGGAGGCGGTGAGTGGGGTGCTCGGCGACTCCGCGGGGGGGCCGGTGCTCCGCCCGCCCTTCCGGCGCGTGGAGTGGATGCCCTCGCTGAACCAGGCGCTGGGCACGGACGCGCTCGCGCTGGACGACGCCGAGCTCCGGAACATGGCCCGCCGAGTAGGGGTTGAATCCGTCGAGACCTTGAGCCGGCCAAAGCTGCTGGACGAGATGTTCCAGGCACTGGTCGAGGCCACGCTCGAGGAGCCCACCTTCGTCCTCGACTACCCGCGGGAGCTCTCGCCACTGGCCAAGCCCAAGCGTGGCAATCCCGCCCTCACCGAGCGCTTCGAGCTGTTTGCCGGTGGCCGCGAGCTGGCCAACGCGTTCAGCGAGCTCAACGACCCCATCGACCAGCGCCAGCGATTCGAGGCACAGGCCCGGCTGCGGGCCGCCGGCGACGAGGAGGCGAGTGGCGTGGACGAGGACTACCTGCGCGCCATGGAGTACGGCATGCCGCCCACCGGCGGTGTGGGTATCGGTATCGATCGCCTGTTCATGTTCCTCTCCGGCGCCGCGAACATCCGCGACGTCATCCTCTTTCCCACGATGCGTCCCGAATGAGCCGGCTCGAGATGGCCATCGCCTGGCGCTACCTGCGGAGCCGCCGCGGGTCGCGTCTGCTCTCGTTCATCAGCCTCATCTCGATTGCCGGGGTGATCGTGGGGGTGAGCGCGCTCATCCTCATCATGGGGGTGATGAACGGGCTGCAGCGCGACCTGCGCGACAAGATCCTGGTGGGGAGCCCGGACATGCGCATCACGACCTTCGGCGACGACCTGCGGGTGGACGACTGGCAGCGAGTGGCGGACGTGGTGGGACGGCGGCCCGGGGTGCTGGCGGTGGCGCCGGCGGTGAACACCCAGAGCGTCATCAAGAACGTGCGCTCCACCTACGTGGAGGGCGTTCGGGTGGTCGGCATCATGCCGGAGGGGTCCGGCGTGGCCGACGTCACGGAGATTCGCCGGCACGCGACGAGCGGCGACTTCCGGTTCGCCAGCAGCAACGGCCGGCAGGAGGGAATCGTGCTCGGCCGCTACCTGGCGGAGCGGCTGAACGCGCAGCCGGGCGACTCCGTGTCGCTGATCAACGCGGCCGGGGCGCAGGTGAGCCCCGTCACCGGAGGCGTGATCCCGCAGTTCGAGCTGTTCGAGGTGACGGGCATCTTCGAGACCGGCATGTACGAGTACGACAACAGCTACGTGTACATCGCGCTACCCGCGGCGCAGCGCATGGCCGGGCTGGGCGAGGCCGTCTCGGCCGTGGAGCTCAAGACGAGCGACCGATGGGAGACGGGCCCCCTCTCGGCGGAGATCGACTCGGTGCTGGGGTTCCCGTACCGCACCATCGACTGGCAGGAGCAGAACCGGTCGCTCTTCCAGGCGCTCAAGCTCGAGAAGCTGGGCATGAGCGTGATCCTGCTCCTCATCGTCGTGGTCGCCGCGTTCAACATCGTGAGCACGCTCACCATGGTGGTCACCGACAAGACGCGGGAGATCGGCATCCTCAAGGCCATGGGGATGACCGCAGGGGCCATCCGGCGGATCTTCCTGGCCCAGGGGCTGGTGATCGGCCTGGTGGGCACGCTGCTCGGGGTGACGCTGGGGCTCGGTGCCTCGGTGGCGGTGGGCGACTACAAGCTCATCGCGCTCGACCCCTCGGTGTACTTCATCGACCACCTGCCGGTGGCCGTGCAGATGGGCGACGTGCTGCTCATCGTGCTGGCGAGCATCGCGATCGCGGCGCTCGCCACCGTGTACCCGGCCCGCCAGGCGGCGCGGCTCTTCCCGATCGAGGCAATCCGTCACGAATGATGGTGTTGGAGGCGCGGGACCTGGCCAAGTCGTACGTGGGCGGCGACGGCGGGATGGTGCACGTGCTGCGTGGGCTGGACCTCGCCGTGGCCCGTGGCGAGATGGTGGCCATCATCGGCGAGAGCGGGGCCGGCAAGAGCACGCTGCTCCACCTGCTGGGGGCGCTCGACCGGCCGACGAGTGGCGAGGTGAGCATCGACGGGCAGGCGGTGCGCACGAAGACGGACGACGAGCTGGCGGCGCTGCGGAACCAGAAGGTGGGCTTCGTGTTCCAGTTCCATCACCTGCTGCGGGAGTTCTCCGCGCTCGAGAATGTGATGATGCCGCAGCGGATCGCCGGCGTGGCGCCGGCCCGGGCCCGGGTGCGGTCGGTGGAGCTGCTGGAGCGGGTGGGGCTCGCGCCCCGGATGCACCACCGGCCCGGCGAGCTGTCGGGCGGAGAGCAGCAGCGCACGGCCGTGGCGCGCGCGCTGGCCGCCGACCCGGCGGTTCTGTTGGCCGACGAGCCGTCCGGAAACCTAGATTACCAGAACAGCGAGCGGCTGCACGACCTGTTTGCCGAGCTGGCGCGGGATCTGGAGATGGGGATGGTGGTGGTGACGCACAATCGCTCGCTGGCCGCCCGGGCGGACCGGACCCTGCTCCTGGCCGACGGGCGCCTGGCGGCGGCCGATGTGCAGGAAGAGGTGACCTAGATGCTGTGCGACCAGTGCCATGAACGCGATGCCGCCGTGCTCCTCACCACGATCGAGGACAACACGGTGCGGCAGCTCCACCTGTGCGAGCGGTGCGCGGCCGAGCGCGGGGTCGAGACGCCTTCCGCGCAGCCCAAGAACCCGCTCGGCGACTTCCTGCAGGCGGCGCAGCAGCAGACCGTGCTGGGCTCCGACGCCGTGCGGTGCAGCTTCTGCCAGACCACGCTCCGCGACTTCCGCGCGTCGGGGCGGCTGGGATGTGCGCACTGCTACGGGGCGTTCGAGAAGAGCCTGCGGGAGCTGCTGCGGCGGGTGCACGGGAGTTCGCGGCACGTCGGGATTGCCTACGAGTCACCGGCGCCCGCCCAGCTCCAGCGGGTGAGCACCCTCACCGAGCTGCGGGACCGCCTGCGCCGCGCCGTGGATGGCGAGGAGTTCGAGCTGGCGGCGTCGCTGCGCGACCAGATCCGGGGGATGGAATGACACTCGACCTGGCCCTGCTGCCCGATGGCGGCATTCGCTGGCTGGACGCCTCGGGCGAGGCGAGCGACATCGTGATCTCGTCGCGCGTGCGGCTGGCTCGGAACGTGGAAGGCTTCGCGTTCACGCCGCGGGCCCGTGATGGCGAGCGGCTGCGGGTACTCGCCCAGATCCGCGACATCATGGGTCAGGTGCCGCCGTTCCAGCAGAGCGTCGTGCTGCGGGTGGACGAGCTGTCCCCCAACGACCGGCTGCTGCTGCACGAGCGGCACCTGGTGAGCAAGGAGCTGGCGGCGCTCGACGGACAGCACCCCGTGCGTTCCGGCGCGGCGGTGATACTCTCCGCCGAGGCGAGCGTCATGGTGAATGAAGAGGACCATCTCCGGTTCCAGGCGCTGCGCTCCGGGCTCGCCGTGTCCGAGGCGTACGCCGTGGCGGCGCAGGCGGACCGCGCGATGGGTCGGCAGGTGCCGTACGCGTTCCATCCGGAGTTCGGCTTCCTCACGGCGTGTCCCACGAACACGGGCACGGGGCTCCGCGCCTCGGTGCTGATCCACCTGCCGGGGCTCGTCCTCACCAAGGAGATCGGCAAGGTGCTGGCCGGGCTGCAGCAGATGGGTCTCACCTACCGCGGGCTATACGGTGAGGGGAGTGAGGTGGTGGGGAACTTCTTCCAGATCTCCAACCAGACTACCCTGGGTCGGACGGAGGAGGAACTGCTGGATCACCTGGTGCGGGTCGTGCGTCACGTGATCCAGCGCGAGGAAGAGGCGAGGCGGGTCTTGCTGAGGGATGCCGGGTATATTATTGAAGACAAGCTCTGGCGCGCCTACGGTACCCTGCGCTATGCCCGCAGCCTCACCTTCGACGAGGCGATGAATTTCCTCTCGGGCGTTCGGTTGGCTGTGGGACTGAAACTGATTGCCGGGCTCAGTGTATATACCCTCAACAAGCTCCTGATTTTCAGCCAGTTAGCGCATCTTGCCCACGCCGAGGGCCGGGCGCTGACACAGAGCGAGGCCAACCTGGTGCGTGCACGCTTCATGCGCCAGGCTCTCGCGGACGAAGCAGGCTCGCAAGGGTGACTGGGGCGGCGCTCCGGAACTGAGGGAATCATGAACGGCTACAACTTCACCGAGCGGGTACGGAAGGTTCTCGCCATGGCGCGGGAGGAAGCGTCCCGGTTGCACCACGAGTATGTGGGCACCGAGCATATCCTCCTGGGGCTCATTCGCGAGGGCGAGGGGGTGGCTGCGGCCGTCCTCCAGAACCTGACCGTGGATCTGAACGAGGTGCAGGAGAAGATCGAGGAGACGGTGAAGAAGGGCAAAGCCGCCCAGACCACCGGCCCCGATCTCCCGTATACCTCGCGCGCCAAGAAGGTGCTGGAGCTCGCGATGGCCGAGGCCCGCGAACTCAATCACAGCTACGTGGGCACGGAGCACCTGCTTCTCGGGCTGTTGCGCGAGGAGAAGGGCATCGCTGCGCAGGTGCTCACCGACTCCGGGGTGAACCTGGAGGCGGCGCGCGCCGAGACGCTGCGGCTGCTCGGCACCGAGATGCCGCCCAGCGGCCCGGTGGCCCAGCAGGGGGGCGGCACGCCGTCCACCTCGCAGCCCAAGGGGGAGAAGAAGAGCAAGACCCCCGCGCTCGACCATTTCTGCCGCGACCTCACGCAGCTCGCCGCCGAGGGGCAGCTCGATCCCACGATCGGGCGCGCCAAGGAGATCGAGCGCGTCATGGAGGTGCTGACGCGGCGCAAGAAGAACAATCCGGTACTCATCGGCGAGCCTGGCGTGGGCAAGACTGCCATCGTCGAGGGACTGGCGCAGCTCATCGCCAACGGCGAGTGCCCGGAGTCGCTGCGCGACAACCGCGTGCTCTCGCTGGACATGGCGGCGGTGATCGCGGGTACCAAGTACCGCGGCCAGTTCGAGGAGCGCCTGAAGGCCGTGATGAACGAGATCGCGCAGAACAAGAATGTGATCCTGTTCATCGACGAGCTGCACACGCTGGTGGGCGCCGGGGCCGCCGAGGGCGCGATCGACGCGAGCAACATGCTCAAGCCGGCGCTGGCGCGCGGCGAGCTGCAGTGCGTGGGCGCGTCCACGCTCAACGAGTACCGCAAGTACATCGAGAAGGACGGCGCGCTGGAGCGGCGCTTCCAGACCGTGATCGTGGATCCGCCCTCGGTGGACGAGACCGTGCAGATCCTCAAGGGGCTGCGGAAGAAGTACGAGGACCACCATCGGGTGAACATCCCCGACCTCACGCTGCTCTCGGCGGCCAAGCTGTCGGAGCGCTACATCACCGACCGCTTCCTGCCGGACAAGGCGATCGACGTGATCGACGAGGCGGGCGCGCGGGCGCGGCTGGCGGCACAGGCGCCACCGCCGGAGGTCGCGGAGCTCAAGGAGAAGCTGGAGCAGGTCAACACGGAGAAGGAAGCCGCGGTGCGCGACCAGAACTTCGAGCGCGCGGCCGGGCTGCGCGACTCGGAGCGCGAGCTCCAGACCGAGATCCGCAAGCAGCAGGAGGAGTGGGAGAAGCGGCGCCAGTCGCATCGCCCCACGCTCGGCGAGGAGGAGGTGTCCTTCATCGTCAGCCGGTGGACGGGTATCCCGGTCACCCGGCTGCAGGAGGCGGAGACCTCGCGCCTGCTGCGCATGGAGGACGAGCTCCACTCGTCCGTGGTGGCCCAGGACGAGGCGATCAAGGCGCTCGCGCGCTCCATCCGGCGGAGTCGGGCGGGGCTCAAGGACCCCAACCGGCCCATCGGGTCGTTCATCTTCTGCGGGCCCACGGGCGTGGGCAAGACCGAGGTGGCGCGGCAGCTCGCCCGCTTCCTCTTTGCCGACCCCACGGCGCTCATTCGCGTGGACATGAGCGAGTACATGGAGAAGTTCTCCGTGTCGCGGCTCATCGGCGCGCCCCCGGGCTACGTGGGCTACGAGGACTCCGGGACGCTCACCAAGGCCGTGCGGCGCAAGCCGTACAGCGTGATCCTGCTCGACGAGATCGAGAAGGCGCACCCCGACGTGTTCAACATCCTGCTGCAGGTGCTCGACGAGGGTCACCTCACCGACAACTACGGCCGGGTGATCGACTTCAAGAACACGGTGGTGATCATGACGTCCAACGTGGGCGCCCGGGACATCACGAAGGGGCGGGGGCTGGGCTTCACGACGAGCGACTCGATGTCCAACTTCGAGCGCATCGCGGCGAAGGTGAAGGAGGAGCTGAACCACGTGTTCAACCCCGAGTTCCTGAACCGGCTGGACGACGTCATCGTCTTCCATCCGCTCGGCAAGGAGCACATCGCGCAGATCGTGTCCATCCTGCTCAAGGACGTGCAGAAGCGGCTCGGCGAGGAGGAGCTCACGCTCCGGCTCACCGAGGCGGGCAGTAGCTTCCTGGTCGAGCACGGCTACGACGAGGCGTACGGCGCCCGGCCGCTCAAGCGGGCGATCCAGCGCTACATCGAGGATCCGCTCTCCGAGAAGATCCTGCTGGCCGAGTTCGCGAAGGGCGACGAGATCGAAGTGGATGTGGCCGCTGAGGGGGGCCGCCTGGATTTCCGGGTTCTCCAGGCCTCGCCAAACGTCTGACGAAGTCACACGCGGCCGGTCGGGGGTGGTGAACCCGGCCGGCCGTGTCGTGTATATTATGGCCACCATGAACCGAACTCGGCTCTCCTTGCTCGCCCTGCTGCTCGTGGGCGCGCCAGCCTATGCGGCTGCCCAGGGCACCCCCCCTGGCCAGTGCGCACTGCCGGACACGGTGCGCGTGACCGGCCATGTGCGGGTCACCGAACGCGCCATCCTCAACGGATCCGGGTTCGCTCCTCGCGTGGCGCTCACACCGGCCGCCCTCGCGAAGGGCATTCGCGACCTCTACGCCCTCGGGCAGTTCGACGACGTCCGCGTGACGTGCGAGGTGGCCGGCGACCAGACGGCGCTCGTCGTCACCGTGGTGGAGCGCCCCGTGCTCGGCACCGTCCGCGTGCAGGGCGCCAGCATCGTGGGCGAGAACACGCTGCTCGGCAAGGTGGGGCTGGACACCGGCATGCCGCTCGACCCGGCGCGCGTCTCGCGCGCCCTCGCGCGCATCGACTCCATCTACGAGAGCCGCGGCTACTACCTGGCCGAGGCCACCCTGGACACCATTCCGCTCGGCCAGAACCGGGTGGACCTCGAGATCACCATCGACGAGGGCAGCCGGCTGGCGGTGAGCGGCGTGCTGATCGAGGGCAACGAGCGCATCCCCGACGCGGAGATCGTCGGCGCGATGGAGTCCAAGCCAGAAGGGTTTCTCTGGTACAAGCGGGGCGCGTTCGACGAGACCAAGCTCGCCGCGGACGTGGGGCAGCGGATCCCCGCGCTCTACGCCCGGCGCGGCTTCATCGACGCCCAGGTGCTGCAGGACACCCTGATCGTGGACCGCGAGCGGGGCAAGGGGCTCATCCGGCTCACCATCCGCGAGGGCGAGCAGTACAAGGTGGGCCGGTTTGACGTGGTGGGCAATCAGCGGTTCTCCACCGAGGACGTGCGCGCCTTCTACCCGTTCACCGACGAGGGGCCCACGCTCACGCAGCGGGTCACCGGCTTCGTGCGCCGTCGCACGTACTACGAGGACGTGTTCGACAGCACGCGGTGGGAGGAGGCGACGCAGAGCCTGCTCACGGCGTACAACAACGAGGGCTACATCTCCGCCCAGGTGAATCCGGTGGTGGAGCGGGCGGTGGGGTCGGACTCGCAGCCCATCGTGAACCTGCGCTGGGAGGTGATCGAGCGGAATCCGTCGATCATCAACCGCGTGGAGATCGTGGGCAACGACTACACCGAGGAGTCGTGCATCCGGCGGCAGCTCTCCACGGTGCCCGGCGACGTCTTCAACCGCGACCGGCTCCTGCGCAGCTACAACCAGATCGCCAACCTCGGCTTCTTCGAGGCGCCCATGCCGCCGCCCGACGTGGAGCAGGCGAATGAGGAGGGCGACGTGGACGTCATCTTCCGCGTGAAGGAGAAGCGCACGGGGAACGTGAACTTCGGCGCGTCCATGGGGCAGGGCACCGGCATCGGCGGGTTCATCGGCCTGGACCAGCCCAACCTGTTCGGCCAGTGCAAGCGCGGCGCGGTGCAATGGCAGTTCGGGCGGTACATCAACGACGCCAATCTCAGCTACACCGACCCGGCCATCCGCGAGTCCAACTACTCGGGCACGGTCACCGTCTATCGGACGCAGGCGAAGTACAACATCGCGAACCTCGGTCGCAGCCTGCGCACCGGCGGCTCGCTGCGGTTCGGCTTCCCGATCCCGCGCTCGCCGTTCACGCGCGCCTTCATCTCGTACGGCGGCGAGACGGTGAGCTTTGGCGAGGAAGGGCTGCTGGGCCAGCAGGACTCGCTGCTCCAGGGCGGCCGCGAGCTGCGCTCGACGCTGGGGCTGGACCTCACGCGCGACACCCGTATCGACCTGCCCTTCCCGAGCGCGGGCGCCATGCAGACCTTCGCGGCGCAGCTGAACGGTGGGCCGCTGGGCGGTACGGCCGACTACCAGCGGTACACCGGCGAGGCCCGCGGCTACGTGACCGTGGCGCAGTTCGGCGGGAACCGCGTGGGCTCGCAGCCCATGAAGGTGGTCATGGGCATCACCGGCCGCGCCGGCGCCGTGTATGGCGATCCGGGCGCGTTCTTCTCGGTGGCCCAGTTCGCCATGGGTGGCGTGCAGTTCGGAGAGCAGCTGCGCGGCTACCCGGAGTTCTCCATCACGCCGGCCGGCTTCGACCCCCAGGGCGAGAACCGCGCGACGCGCGCGTCGTTCGCCAACGTCTTCTTCTCGACCACGGCCGAGCTGGGGCTTCGCTTCAACCAGTCCCTGTACCTGAATACGTTTCTGGACGCGGGGAACACGTGGCGTGAGGCGCGGCAGTTCAATCCGACGCGCCTCTTCCGCGGCGCCGGCGTCGGCGTCTCGGTCGTCACCCCACTCGGGCCGCTGGGGCTCGACTACGCGTACGGCTTCGATCAGTATGAACGTGGCGTGAACGGCCAGATCATTCCTGCCCCCAAGTGGCAATTCCATTTCCGACTCGGACAGCTGTTCTAGGAGCCTACATGCGATCAATGCTTCGTGCGGCGTGCCTCGCGGCTGCCGCCACCACGACCATGGCTGGCGCGGCGGTCGCGCAGGGTGCCCCCAAGCTCGCGTACGTCAACACGCAGGCCATCATGGCCCAGGCGCCTGGGCGCGCCGAGGCGGAGAAGCGCTTCGAGGGCGAGCTCACCGCGAACCGTGACCAGGCGAAGCGCATGAGCGATTCGCTCAATGCGATGATCACCGACTTCGGCAAGGCCGAGCCGACCATGACGGCCGCCGACAAGGAGGCCCGGACGAAGCTCATTCGGGACAAGCAGGCCGAGTACCAGCAGCGCGTGAGCCGCATGGAAGAGGACGCGCAGAAGCGCCAGATGGAGTTCTTCCAGCCGCTGATGCAGCAGGTGGAGCGGATTCTCGCCGAGATCCGCCGCGAGGACGGCTACGCGATGATCTTCGACGTCGGTGCCCAGGGCGCGCCCATCGTGGCCGCGGACACCACGCTCGACATCACGCAGAAGGTGATCGCGCGCCTGAAGGCGGCTCCGGCTCCGGCCGCGCCGGCCCGGCCGGCGTCCGTGGGGCCCGTCGCGCAGCCGAGCGGCATGTCCACGCGGCCCAAGACGCCGTAACGGCGTGACCGTCCCCGATCCGGCGCCATCGCGCCGGCCGGCCGACTCCTCGCCCGCGGTGGGTTCGCTCACCGCGGGCGAGATCGCGCAGATGGTGGGTGGCGTGCTACACGGCGACGCCGCCGTGGCGGTACGCGCGGTGGCGCCGCTGGAGCGGGCGCAGTCGGACGAGCTCAGCTTTCTGGCGAGTGCGCGCTACGGCGGCGCATTCGCGCACACGGCGGCCGGCGTAGTGCTGGTGAGCCCCGAGTTGGCGGGCGCATCGGGTGCCGTGCCCGCGCGCATCGTCGTGGACCGCCCGCACGACGCCGTGCTCACGGTGCTGCCGCTACTGTACCCGGCGCCGGCGCGCATCCCCGGCATCCATCCCACCGCCGTCCTCGGCCGCGGCGTCAACCTGGGCGGGGACGTCACGGTGGGCGCGTACGCGGTGCTGGGCGACGGCGTGACGCTCGGCGACCGGGCCTGGGTGGGCGAGCACTGCGTGGTGGGGGCGGGGGTGTCGCTGGGTGCCGATGCCCGCCTCTTTCCCGGGGTGGTGGCGTACGCGGGCACCGTGGTGGGCCAGCGCGCGTCCATCCACTCCGGCGTGCGCCTCGGGAGCGATGGCTTCGGCTACGTCTACCGCGATGGCCACCATGCCAAGATCCCGCACGTCGGGCGCTGTCTCATCGGCGACGACGTGGAGATCGGCGCCAACACCACCATCGACCGCGGCAGCGTGGACGACACCGTGATCGGCGCCGGCACGAAGATCGACAACCTCGTGCAGATCGGCCACAACTGCCGGGTCGGCCGGCTGTCCCTGATCATGGCGCAGGTGGGCCTCGCCGGCTCGGCGCGTGTCGGTGACGGCTGCGTGATCGCGGGGCAGGCGGGCCTGGGCGGGCACATCACGGTCGGCGACGGGGCGCGCATCGCCGGGCAGTCCGGCGTGTTCGGCGACGTTCCCGCCGGTGAGACCTGGTCGGGCTATCCGGCGCGCCCCCACCGGGCCTCGCTGCGGGCCACGGCCGCGTTACTGAAGCTCTCGAGCATGATGCGTGATCTGGAGCGTCTCGTGAAGGATCGCTCGTGAGCGGCTGTCGAGCGACCATCCGCACGGCCGCGACGGTGAGCGGCGTGGGGCTGCACCTCGGGCAGCCGTGCTGCCTCACCTTCCGGCCGGCGCTGCCGGGCACCGGCCGGGTGTTCGTGCGCGTGGACCGACCCGGCTGCCCTCGCATCCCGGCGTTGGCGGAGCACGCGGTGCTCGCCGAGCGCCGCACCCAGCTGGGCGAGGGGGCGGACGCGCTGCACACCGTGGAGCACGTGCTGTCGGCGGTGGCGGCGCTCGAGATCGACGACCTCGTGATCGAGATGGACGGGCCCGAGCCACCGGTGATGGACGGGAGCGCGGCGGCGTTCGTGGAGGCGCTGACGGGAGCGGGCCGCGTGCAGGCGCCCATGCAGGCGCCCGTGCTGCGGCTCGCGCGCTCGGTGCGCGTGGTGGACGGGGAGTCCGTCTACGAGGCGCACCCCTCCGACCGGCTGCAGCTGGACGTGACCATCGAGTTCCCGCACCCGCTCATCGGGCGTCAGCAGATCGCGCTGGAGCCCACCGCGGAGGCGTTCACGCGGGAGCTGGCCGACGCCCGTACCTTCGGCTTCGTGCACGAGGTGCAGGCGCTGCAGGCCAAGGGACTCATCCAGGGCGCGAGCACCGCCAACGCCGTGGTGCTGGATGGCGACGGGCTGGTGGAGACGACGCTGCGCTGGCCCGACGAGTTCGTGCGGCACAAGGCGCTGGATTGCGTGGGTGATCTCGCGCTCGCCGGCCGCCGGGTGGCCGCGCGGGTCGTCGCCTTTCGCCCGAGTCACCGCGGCACCGTCCTCCTGGTGCGCGAGATGCTCAGGCATGCTATCGAGGAGAGAAACGTGTACGGCATCGAAGACATCATGAAGGTGCTCCCGCACCGGTACCCATTTCTCCTCGTGGATCGGGTGCTCGAGATCGAGCCCAATCGGCGCGTCGTGGGACTGAAGAACGTCACGATCAACGAGCCGTTCTTCCAGGGGCATTTCCCGGGGCATCCCATCATGCCCGGGGTGCTCATCATCGAGGCCATGGCGCAGGTGGGCGGCATGCTGCTCCTGGGATCGCTGGAGCAGCCCGAGAGCAAGGTGGTGTACTTCATGTCGCTCGATAAGGTGAAGTTCCGGCGTCCCGTGAAGCCCGGGGATCAGCTGATCTTCGAGCTCGACGTGGTGCAGATTCGCGGCCCGGTGTGCAAGATGCACGGCGTGGCCAAGGTGGACGGCGAGGTGGTGGCCGAAGCGGAGATGGCGGCGATGGTGCGCGACCGATGAGCACGACTCTGGTCCATCCGACGGCGATCGTGAGCGACCGCGCTCAGATCGGCGACGATGTGGAGATCGGCCCGTATGCCATCATCGGCGACGACTGCGAGGTGGGGAACGGCTGCGTGATCGCGCCGCGCGCGACGCTGGAGCGCAACGTGCGGCTCGCGGCGAACGTGAAGGTGGGGAGTGGCAGCATCCTGGGCGGCGATCCGCAGGACCTGAAGTACCGCGGTGAGGAGACCTGGGTCGAGATCGGCGAAGGATCCGTGATCCGCGAGTACTCCACGATCAACCGCGGCACCAGCGAATCGCTCAGCACCACGGTGGGGCGCGGCTCGTTCGTGATGTCGTACGTGCATCTCGCGCACGACTGCCACGTGGGTGATGGCGTGATCATCGGCAACTCCGTGCAGCTCGCCGGGCACGTGCACATCGAGGACCGGGCGATCATCTCGGGCCTCTCGGCGGTGCACCAGTTCGGGCGCGTCGGCAAGCACGCCTTCGTGGGCGGGATGTCGCGCGTGGCCAAGGATGTGCCGCCGTTCCTCAAGGCCGTGGGCAATCCGGTGAAGCTCTACGGCCTGAACAGCGTGGGGCTGCAGCGCAGCGGATTTCCCGACGACGTGGTACGGGAGCTCAAGCGTGCGTACCGCCTCCTCTTCCGGTCGTCGGACATGAACCTCAAGCAGGCCATCGAGCGGGCGCGCGCGGAGCTCGTGCAGTCCCCCGAGATGCAGCACTTCCTCGCGTTCATCGAAGCGAGCGAGCGGGGGATCGGCTTCTGAGCGCCACGGCGCACGGCGCGACGCGCATCGGCGTGGTGGGCGCCGGCGGGCTGGGCTTCCATCACGTGCGCATCCTGCGCGACATGCCGGAAGCGCAGCTCGTGGGCTTCGTGGAGACGCGCGCGGATCGCGCTCGCGCGGTGGAAGCCGAGCTGGGGGTGCGCGCGTACGAGACGCTGGACGCGCTGCTCGATGACGTGGACGCCCTCACCATCGTGGTGCCTACCCCCGATCACCACGCGGTGGCCCGTCAGGCGCTCCTGCGCGGCAAGCACCTGCTCATCGAGAAGCCCATCGCCGCCACGGTGGCGGAGGCCGACGAGCTGGTGGACCTCGCCCGCCGCGCCGGCGTGCTGGTGCAGACCGGCCACGTGGAGCGGTTCAACCGCGCGGTGCGCGCCGCCCTGCCGTACGTGGACCGTCCGCGCTTCGTGGAGAGCGACCGGCTGGCGCCGTTCAACCCGCGGGGGAGCGAGGTCGCGGTGGTGCTCGACCTCATGATCCACGACCTGGATCTGGTGCTCACGCTCATGGGCGATGCCGTGGACGAGGTGCGCGCCGTCGGGGTGGGCGTGCTCACGCCGTCGGTGGACATCGCCAACGCCCGGCTCTCGTTCGCCTCCGGCGCGGTGGCCAACATCACCGCCAGCCGCATCTCGCGCGACCGCACGCGCAAGATCCGCCTGTTCCAGCCCAGCGGCTATCTGTCGCTCGACCTGGCCACCGGCACCGGATCGTTCTTCCGCCTGCGGAAGGAGCTGGACATGGCGGTGATGGCGTCCGAGCCGCGCGAGCTGGAGGCGTTCGTGGAGCTGGTGCCGCTGGAAGCCCCGGAGGGCGAGCCGCTGCGCCTGGAGTTCGCGAGCTTCCTGGACGCCGTGCAGGGGCGCGCGCCGGTGGCCGTGTCTGGCGAGGACGGGCGTCAGGCGCTGGACCTCGCGCTGCGCATCGTGCGCGAGATCGAGCGCTCGACGCCGGCCCTTCGCGGTGGGGTGGAGGCGGCCCGTGCGTGAGGTGCTCATCGTCGCCGGCGAAGCCTCCGGCGACCTGCACGCGGCTGGCCTGGCGCGCGAGCTTCGCGTCACGCGCCCCGAGCTCGCGCTCGTGGGCATCGGCGGCCAGCAGATGGAAGACGCCGGCGTGGAGCTCGTGGAGCGGGCGGAGAAGCTGGCCGTGATGGGCTTCCTGGAGGTGCTGCGCCACGTGCCCCGCCACTACCAGCTGCTGCGCACGCTCGAAGCGCGGATGCGCGGCGGCTCGGTGGCCCTGCTCGTGGTGCTCGACTACCCCGGCTTCAACATGAAGCTGGCGGCGGCGGCCGCGCGGGCGGGCGTGCCGGTGCTCTACTACATCACGCCGCAGGTGTGGGCCTGGGGCGCCAAGCGCATTCCCAAGCTCGCGCGCATCGTGACCCGAGCGGCCGTCATCTTCCGCTTCGAAGAGGAGCTGCTGCGCGAGGCCGGAGTACGCGCCGAGTTCGTGGGCCATCCGCTGCTCGACCACGTGCACGCGCTGCCCGACGCGGCCACCGCCCGCGAGCGCCTGGGGCTCGACCCCACGCGCCCCGTGCTCGCACTCTTCCCGGGCAGCCGCGTGCAGGAGATCGAGCGGCACCTCACCGACTTCGTGGCCACCGCGCGCGAGCTGGAGCGCCGCGTGGAGGGGCTGCAGGTCGTGGTGAGTGTGGCGCCTACCATCGAGCTGCCGGTGGACCGGTGCCCGTATCCCATGGCGCGTGGCGAGTCCATGACGGTGTTGCGCGCCGCGAGCGCCGCCATGTGCAAGAGCGGCACGACCACGCTGCAGGCGGCCGTCGCCGGCTGTCCGCTCGTCGTCGCGTATCGCACGAGCCCGTTCACGTATCGCATCGCCCGCCGGGTGGTACGCATTCCGTACATCGGGCTCGTGAACATCGTCGCCGGGCGCGAGGTGGCGCCGGAATTCGTGCAGGACGCACTGCGTCCATCGCGCGTGGCCGACGCGCTGGAGCCGCTGCTCGAGGAGGGCAGCGCCCGGCGGGCCGCCATGCTCGACGAGCTGGCGACGGTGCGCGCCCAGTTGGGTGAGCCCGGCGCCGCGCGGCGCGTGGCGAGGCTGGCCAGCGAGATGGTGCCGCGCGACGCATCGTTCGCGGTGCCGTCGCCCGCGTCCTGAACCGGGGAGCGTGATGGCGGACGCAGCAGGTCCGGACGCGCACGCGCAGGCGGAAGTGCGACGGTATCGCCGGGTGGCGCGCCTGGTGGCGGCCGGTAACCTGGCCCTCCGCGGCCTCGCGCGCACCTGGCGCATTCGCACGGTGGGCCACGAGCCGGTGGCGCGCCTGCGCGCCGCGGGCACCCCGGTCATCTTCGCGCTCTGGCACGGCGAGCTGCTGCCGCTTCTCTGGCAGCACCGCGACGAGGGCGTGCACGTGCTGATCAGCGAGCATCGCGACGGCGAGGTGGTGGCGCGCATGGCCGAGCGGCTCGGCTTCCGGACGGTGCGTGGCTCCACCTCGCGCGGTGCGGCCCGAGCGCTGCTCCGCATGGTGCGGGTGCTCGAGGGCGGCGGCGACGTGGCGATCACGCCGGACGGACCTCGGGGACCGGCGCGCCAGTGGGCGCCAGGGGCGCTCATCGCGGCGCAGCGCACCGGCACCCCGCTCGTCGCGGTATCGGTGACCGCGGACCGCGCCTGGCACCTGCGGAGCTGGGATCGGTTCATGATCCCCAAGCCGTTCGCGCGGCTCACCGTGGCGTACGCCGAGCCCACGCGTGTGGATGCGACCACGGTGCGCGAGGCGGCGCTGGAGGCGGCTCGCTTCGAGGCGCTCCACCGGCGCGCGGACGCGCTCGCGGCCGGCGCGCCCGACGCGGCCGCGCCGGATGGCTTCCCGTGACCAGCCGCCGGGGACCCGGGTGAGCGAACGCGCGAGCGTGGAGCGCCTCTGGTTCGGCCGCAACGCGGTGTCGCGGCTGGCGCGCGCCGCGCTGATGCCCGCCGAGTTGCTGTACGGCGGCGTGACCGCGGTGCGCGGTGCGCTGTACGACTCCGGCGTGCTCCGCTCCCACCCGCTCGCGCTGCCCGCGATCAGCGTGGGGAATCTGAGCGTGGGCGGCACCGGCAAGACGCCGATTGCGGCCGAGCTCGCCCGGCTGTTGCGACGCATGGGCGGGCGGCCGGCCATCGTGCTCCGCGGCTACGGCGCCGACGAGCCGCTGGTGCACGCGCGCCTGAACCCCGGTGTGGTGGTGGTGGTCTCGGCCGACCGCGTGGTGGGCGCGGAGCGGGCGCGTGCCCTGGGGGCGGACGTGGCGGTGCTGGACGACGCGTTCCAGCACCGGCGCGCTCGGCGCGATGCGGACGTGGTGCTCGTGAGCGCGGACCGGTGGATGCCCGGCATGCGCCACCTGCTGCCCGCGGGCCCATGGCGAGAGCCCATGGGCGCGTTGCGCCGCGCCGCGCTCGTGCTCATCACCCGGAAGGCCGCGCCGGACGCCGTGGTCGCGGCGGCCGTCCAGGCCGCGCAGCGCGCCGCCGCGCACACCCCCGTGGGCGTGGTTCGCCTGGCCCCGGGCCACCTGCAACGGGTGGGCAGCACCGAGCGCCAGGCGCTCGGCGCGCTGCGCGGGATGTCGGTGCTGGCGGTGTCCGCCATCGGTGACCCGAGCGCGTTCGTGCGGCAGCTCACCGCGCTCGGCGCCAGGGTGGTGCCCGTCACGTTCCCGGACCACCATCGCTTCACCCCGGCCGACGTACGGCGCGTGGAGCGTGACGGGGACGCGGCGGATCTCGTCGTATGCACGCTGAAGGACGCCGTCAAGCTGGAGCCGCTCTGGGCTGCAGTCCAACGGCCGTTATGGTATGTTTCGCAATCGGTGAGTTTCGAGCGAGGCGAGGATCTGGTGTCAGATCTTCTCGAACGCACGCTCGAGCGCCGCTTCCTCGACACCTAGCCCGCCGGCCCTCCCTGCCGGTTTTTCGCCACATCCCATGGCTTCCGATCTCCGCCTCTCCACCGCCAAGATCGTCCGTCCCGACAAGGATCGGTTCCTGCATGAGGAGAATCCTTTCGAGGCGATGATGTCGCGCGTCGACCGCGCCGCCCACCTGCTGGACCTCGAGCCGGGCATCTACAAGGTGCTCCGCCACGCCGAGAAGGAGATCACCGTCTCCGTGCCCGTCCTCATGGACAACGGCGAGGTCGAGGTCTTCACCGGCCACCGCGTGCTCTACAACACGTCGCGCGGCCCGGCCAAGGGCGGCATCCGGTTCGACCTCAACGTCACGCAGGACGAGGTCAAGGCGCTCGCGGCGTGGATGACGTGGAAGTGCGCCGTCGTGAATCTTCCGTTCGGCGGCGCCAAGGGTGGCGTCGTGTGCGATCCGCTCAAGATGAGCGTGGGTGAGCTCGAACGGCTCACCCGCCGGTATACCGCCGGTATCATTTCCACGCTCGGTCCGGACTCCGACGTTCCGGCACCCGACGTGAACACGAACGAGCGCGTGATGGCGTGGATCATGGACACCTACTCCATGCACGCGGGCCACACCGTCCCCGCCGTCGTGACCGGCAAGCCGATCTCCATCGGCGGCTCGGAGGGGCGCGTGGAGGCGACCGGGCGCGGGGTCGTCACGGTCGCGCGGGAGGCCCTTCGCGCGTCGGGCGACCAGCTCCCCGATTCCACCGTCGTCGTGCAGGGCTTCGGCAACGTCGGCTCGGCCGCGGCGGCGCTCTTCTACC
>DATANT010000483.1:0-4983 GCA_036266115.1 Gemmatimonadaceae bacterium
CTGGTCGCGGCGCTCACACTGCTGGTCGGGGTCGTGGGCGCCGAGGTGCTGCTCCGCGTCTTCCATCCGCAGCCGGACCCGTACGCCACCTCCAAGGTCGTGGTCACGCGCAACTTCGTGCCCTCGTGGCACGAGCCGCACGAGCGGCTGCGGGTGAGCGCCGCCCCCGGAATACCGGGGATGACCACCGCCAGCAAGACGTTCTCCACCGACAACGTGGGGTTACGCGGCGACTCGCTCGCCATGCCCAAGCCGCGGGACGAGTTCCGCGTGTTCGTGGTGGGCGGCAGCACCACGGAGTGCACGTATCTCGACGACTCCGAGGCGCTCCCGCGCATGATCCAGAACCGGATGCGGGCCCGGCCCTTCGACGGCCGACGGGTGAGTGTGTACGGCGCCGGCAAGTCGGGCGACAACAGCACCGACCACGTGGCGGCCCTGTCCCACATCCTGGTCCACCTGCAGCCCGACATGATCGTCGTGTTCTCGGGCATCAACGACCTGAGCGCCGACATCGCGGGACGGAGCCGTGCGGACCTCATCACGCCGCACCACAAGGTGATGGCGTTCGGCGACATGGTGCGATTCCTCGCCACGGAGTCGCACGTCATGCGTCTCGCCCACCGCGTGCTGGCGCCACGCAGCGAGCGCCAGCAGTTGGAAGAGCTGCCGCTCAAGGTCGACATCAGCCCCCGGGTAGCCATCCGGCGGAGCCACCCGCCGTCCAACGCGAGCCCGCGGGTGAACACGAGTGAGTACGCGGAGAACCTCGCATCGATGGTCGGCCTCGCGCGCGCGCATGGCGCGTCCATCGTCTTCATGACGCAGGCGACCACGTGGAACAGCACGGTGGATCCCACCGCGGAGCGCTGGCACTGGATGACGTACCGGCACGGGGTCACCTACCGTGAGGAAGCGCTCGACCGGGCAATGGAGCGCTACAACGACGCGATGCGGCGGGTGGCCGCCGAGCAGGCCGTGCCCATCTTCGACCTCGCGCGCCTGCTGCCAAAGTCAACCCGATACATCTACGACGACGTGCACTTCAACCCGATGGGCGCGGACACGGCCAGCACCCTGCTCGCGGCCTTCCTCGCCCACGAGTACGGGCGCGGCAAGTCCGTGCTCGCCACCGTGCCGCCGGGCCGCGGCCCCGCGCGCATGAGGGCGACCGGCTCCGGCGCCGCGGCGGAGCCGCGCTGAGGGCGCGCTGAGGGCGCGCGGCCCGGCCTGCCCCGTCAGCCTGGCTGCGCTCGCGCCAGCTCGTCCAGCGCCAGCACCGAATGCGCGTACGCACCGCCCGCTCGCATCTCCGCGGCCACCCAGATGGCCTCCATGATCTCCTCGGCCGTCGCCCCGTGCTGGAGCGCGGCGCGCGTGTGGCCGCGGATGCAGTACGGGCACTGCGTCACGTGCGCCACGGCCACGGCGATCAGCTGCTTGGTCTTCGTGGGCAGCGCGCCATCGGCGAACACGCTCCGGCTGAACGCCCGGAAGGCCGCGGCGGGCCCGGGGGCCAGCCGGCTCCGCTCCGCGGCGAGCTCCCGGGTGGCCTGGGGATAGAGGTGCTCGTGCGCCGGCACCGATGCGTCCATGGCCTGGCCGTGGCCGTCGGCTGGCGCCACATGGAGGCCGTGGCCGATCGGGGTCGTCATGACTCCGTCTCGGCCCGGTGGAGGTGCGCAAGGAGCGGATGACGCCGGGCGACGACGACCAGGGTGATGGCGGTGCCGAGCATGCTGCCGGCGAAGATCTCGAGCCAGGCGAGCGGGCCCAGCACCATGTTCGAGAGCAGGACGGTCACCATGGCGAACGCGACCTCGAACATGATGGAGCCGAACACCAGCCCCATGGCCACGCTCGGCTCTCGCGCCGCGCCGTGGACGGCGTACACGACCGCGACGCCGAGCACGAGGTTGAGCACGAGGTGCACCACGGTGAAGGCGGCGATGCCACCCAGCGTGGCGAAGGTGTGAAACGGCTGGCCGGCGATCGCGTCGACGATGGCCAGCCACGCCCAGGTGCTGGCCGCGACGAGGAGCCCGAGGGCGGCGCCCTCCCGCCACAGGTCGTGCGCGCCGGACGTCGCGGTGCCGATGACGCCGGGTGACCCGGAGGCCGTGGCGACGCCGGGCAGGGCAGGGTGTGCGAGGTGCCTCATTCTCCGATCTCCGTGTGGACGCCGGGTTCCGTGCGTCTCCTGCGCTTCCGGAGTATGCTTAGGGCGTGGCACCCTCTGGCGACAATGAAGCATTCGTACCGGGTGAAGAGCCGCCCGTCACGCGCGCACGGCGATGCCAGGTGGCCGCAGCCGCTGCGCCAGCACCTCCCACGCGAACGTCGCAAGGTGAGCGATGCTCGAATCCGATCTGTTCGCGCTGCTCGAGCACACCGCGGACGCCGCGTACACGGTGACCGGCGACGGCGAGATCCGCTCCTGGAGCGGGGCCGCCGAACGCCTGTTCGGCTATCCGTCGAGCGAGGTGCTTGGCCGGAACATCGACGCGGTGTTCGCGGCGCGCGACGCGCTGGGCACCGACGCCCTCGCCGGGGGACTGGAGGCGGCCACCCGCCGCTGGGACGGCGCGCCCGGTGGGATCGCGAGCTTCGACCTGGAGGTCCGGGCGCGCTCCGGGGAGCGGATCTGGGTGAACGTGTCGACCATCGTGTTCGACAACCCGCGGACGGGGCAGCGGCTCTTCATCCGGCTCGCGCGCGACATCGGCCAGCGTCGCCGCAACGAGGAGCTGCTCGGTCGCATGCTGGAAGTCGCCCGGCAACTCGTATCGCTCGGCGACGACGCGGCGGACCACACGCCCGTGGAGCCGCTCTCGGAGCGGGAGCGCCGCATCCTCAAGCTGCTGGCCGGCGGCGGGAAGGCCACGGCCGTTGCCCGCGCGCTGGGCATCTCGCCCCAGACGCTCCGCAACCATCTGCACCACATCAACCGCAAGCTCCGCACGCACAGCCGCCTCGAGGCGGTGACGCACGCGCAGCGGCGCGGGCTCCTCGACTGAAGACGCTTTCAGAAGCGTAGGGTGCTGGCACGCGGTGGGTCAGGTGCGTAGTCATCCGGACCTTGCTGGTCTGAAGGCTCGCATGCCAGTCGCGCGCCGCGCGTACCCGTCCCCGATCTCTCCCGACTGCCTGCGACGCCTGAGGCGATGATCGACGGCGCGATGAGCCGGCTGATGCTCCGCCGCTCACCCACGTAGCGGCGTGACCGCTCTCCGAAAGAGTGGCTAGGGGGCGGGCCGCGTGTCGTCCGATCGGCGCTCGCTGGGCGGGCCGCCGCGCACCGCCTGCGTCGAGGTCTGCACGCGCCGGGCATCGGTCGCGGCGTGCCGGGCGGCCCAGTCGAGTGCGTAGTCGGCGATCTCCTCCCACCCCGCCTGGGCCAGCATCAGGTGCGCGCGCCCCGGGAACTCCTTCACCTCCGTGACCGTGCGCGACTTGTAGTGCCGCGCGTTGGAGCGCTGCACCGCCGGCGGCTGGAGGTGGTCCTCGGCGCCGGAGATGAAGAGCAGCGGGGCGCGGGCGTCGTTGCGGTAGTCGACCCACGTGTCCTGGTGCCCCGGCGTGACGTTCGCGAGCACGCTGTCCCAGAAGATCGCGCCCGACGCCGGGATGTGGTAGCGCTCGTAGAGCGCCCGCGACTCCGCCTCGCTGAAGGTGTTCGTGAAGGCGTAGTGCCATTGCTCGAACGTGAACCCCACCGCCCGGTGGCGGTTCGCCGGGTTCTTCAGCACCGGGAACGTCGCCCGGAGCTGCGTGAAGGGCACGACCGCGACGCCTTCGGTCGGGGCGGAGTTCATCGCCACGCCGACGGCGCCGAGCCCGCGGTCGAGCAGGACCTGCAGGAAGACGCCGCCGGCGGAGTGGCCCATCAGGATCGGCGGCGACGCCAGCCCGCGCACCACCCCCGCGAGGTGGTCGACGATCTGCGGCACGGTCAGCCGCTCGATGGGGGACGGGTCGCGGTTCAGCGCCTCGACCTCCACCTCCAAGCCCGGGTACGCGGGGGCGAGCACGCGGTACCCCTTGGCCTCGTAGTACGATATCCAGCGCTCCCAGCTGCGGGGCGTCACCCAGAAGCCGTGGATGAGGACGATCGTGTCGGGCGCGGCGGGCGGCGTGTTCGTCGCGGCCGCGTCGGCCGACGAGTCGGCGGACGTGGGCATGGGGCACTCTCCGAGCGGGCGTCGGGCGGCCGCGCCACCGGGCGGCGCCGGCGGTGGTCAGCGCGGCCGCGCCGCGACGTGCCGCGACGCACGGGCGCGCGTGCGTGACGACGTCAGGGGTGTGCCACGATACCCAGAACAGATGGCCCGTCAAGGGCGTCAAGCAAGGAACGCCCGACACGAGCTGCCAACTCGTGAGGCCACGGAACGGGCGTTCCGAGGACGATTCTAGAAACCGTTTCTAGAAACTGCGCGACAAGCGCAAAGCTCTGGTGCGGCGTGGCTTGCGCGTGCGCTCCGGGCGTCCCGTTGCCTTGAGCCGCCTGTGTCCGATTCCCGCCGCCCGTACCCCTCTGACCCGTCCGACGCGGAGTGGACGCTCCTGGCGCCGCTGCTGCCGCCGCCGAGGCCGACGGGTCGCCCGCGGAAGTGGCCAGACCGGTTCATCGCCGACGCGATCTGCTACGTGCTGCGGAGCGGGTGTGCGTGGCGGATGCTGCCACGCGAGTTCCCGCCGTGGTCAACAGTCCTCTCGCGCTTCCGGCGCCGGCGCCTCGACGGCACACTGCGCCGAGCGCACGAGGTACTGCGCGCGCTGGTGCGTCAGCGCGCTGGGCGAGCTGCCGAGCCGACGGCCGCGGTGATCGACAGCCAGTCTGAGCGCATCCGTTCCCGCGACGTCGATCTCCGACCGCCCCTTGCGCAAGCCATCACGCCGTCGAGCCAGCACCGTCGAGCTAGAGCAGACTGCGGAGCGACAGCGCGGCGAAGCAGCCGTAGAAGAGCGCCATCCCCACGAGAG
>DATANT010000484.1:0-2194 GCA_036266115.1 Gemmatimonadaceae bacterium
GGCCCAGTGGCACCCTGTGGCCCCGTGGCGCCCATCGCGCCGGGGGAGCCAGTTGGCCCAGCGATCCCCTGTATCCCGGCCGGTCCCGTGACTCCGGGTGCTCCGCCCGGCCCCTCGGCTCCGGTAGCGCCCGTAGCGCCCACGGCGCCCGTGACTCCGATCTCGCCCGTGACCCCCGTAGCGCCCGTGGCGCCGGTGACACCTTGCAGACCCTGCGGGCCAGTCTCGCCCTGCACCCCGGCTCGATTCAGGCTGACGAGCTGGTGGCTGGCCTGGAGGCACCGCGTGGGCGTGCCGGCCACACCGATGCGATAGACGGTGCCGCTCCCGGGGACGACGCAGACATCGATCGATTCACCCACCACGGAGCTCGGCGCAGGCGCGGCCGAGAGTACCGGCCCGGCAGGAACTGTCGGTGTCTGCCCGTGTGCGAGCGACGGTGGCCACATCGCCAGCGTGATGCCGCCGAGTGCGAGGATGGTGAGGCGTGTCATGTGAGAGCTGATCTCTGATGCAAGGAGGAAGGAGGGCCTGATCACCATGGCAGCGCGCACGTCACGCCCCCGATGAGGGCGAGGTTCGTCGTCGGACCACCATCGCCGCCGATCCGCGACCAGCGCGCCTCGGCGAAGAGCCGGGCTCGCGCCACGGTCGCGGTGGCGCCAGCACCCAGGAGCGGGCCGGCGGCAGTGTGCGACGTGGTCATGCGGTACTCCGCGTCCGGCACGGGATTGTCCACCGAGCGGAGGATGACGCGGTCACTCTGCCAGAACAGGCCGGCACCGGCCAGCGCGTACGGCGCAATGCGGCCGGCCGGCAGCTCATACCGGGCGGCGACGCTCAGTTGCGTCTGCTGGACGTCGCCCCGGACCGGGCTGTCCCGGCGGGTTCCGAGCTGCTGCGTCGAGCCGCTCGCTTCGACCCGCAGCCAGAGTCGGGGCCGGGCCGGGAGCTCGAGAGCCGCCATGCCCGCCAGACCGGCGTTCCGCTCGAAGTTCGGCTCCGACAGTGGTATCGCGCTCCCGGCGCCGAGCCAGAGCGCCGGCCGGCTGGTCGGCGCTCGCTCCTGCGCGAACAGCGGTCGGGTGAACAGGAGGCCGAGCGTCATGACCGCGAACAGGGCGGAGAATGCTCGGCGGGAGTACCACGGGGACGGCATGGCGACGGGCGCTACACGGTCGCTCACGGCGTGCCGACGCCCAGGGCAGTGGCCGCGGGGACCAGCGCCAGACGGATCGCCGACAGGTCCGCCAGATCCAACGCGAGCGACGGATCCACCGAGCCGATGGCGCCCCCGCTCGCGCGACCGAGCGCGTCGTACGAGCGGGCGAGTTGGATACGCGCCTGATCGAGCCGGCCGGCCAGCAGCTCGCCGCGGAGGGCATTCAGCACTCCCGGGAGCTCCGCACGAGCGCGAGTGTTCATCAGGGAGGGGACGAGCCGGGTGACGGCGTCCTCCAGCGGACCGATCACGATCGGTGCGCTCGGCGCGGGCGCGCCGGACAGCGAGCAGTCGGTGGTCTCGCAGACCGGCGGCAGGCCCTGCGATGGCGCGGCGATCGAGTCCCCGCGGCAGGCGCCCGCGGCAAGCGCGAGCGCTGTGACCCGGCCGAGGTTCTGCGCGGAACGCAGCAACCGGCGGTGTCGCGCGGCTGCTGCGCGCGGGGGCGGTACGGCGGAGAGTGACATGGTGTGGCTGGCGTTGAGCAGCTGACGAGCGCGGAGTCCGGGTCGGTCCCCGCGTCGCGCACGCCGCGGCGCCGGTGCATCACGACGCCGGAACCCCTAGGACGCACGGCGGAGGCGGCTGTCACGGTGCGTGGGCCGCGGGCGCACCGCCATCTCGCCGGGGCGCTTCTTGCTTGATGCACCCGCTGGTGCCGGTGCAGTTTCCCGGCAGCCGATGTGCACCTTCGGCGCGAGCATCGTCGTGAGCCGTGCGTTGGATGGAGCGCTTCGTGGCCGTGCCGTGCGGCGTGATCGCATCACCTCTACCCCGGTCAAATGCAACTCGAATTCTCCGGCGCCGCCCGCGAGGTCACCGGCTCCTGCCACATCCTCCGCGTCGCCGGCCGCACCATCCTCCTCGACTGCGGCCTCTACCAGGGCCGCCGCAGTGAGAGTCAGGCCAAGAACATGCGCCTCCCCCTCCCCGTCGACGAGATCGACGCCATCATCCTCTCCCACGCCCACA
>DATANT010000485.1:0-8258 GCA_036266115.1 Gemmatimonadaceae bacterium
ACATCGAGATGCCGCGCATGGACGGCGTGGCGCTGTGCGAGGCGGTGCGCGCGTCGCGACGCTTCGCCCAGCTGCCGGTGGTGCTCGTCACCTCGCTGGAGTCGGCCACGGATCGGGCGCGTGGCCTGGACGCCGGCGCCGATGCCTACATCGTCAAGTCCGGGTTCGACCAGGAAGAGCTGCTCACCCTGGTGCGACAGCTGCTGGGCCGCGGCGAGGGGGGCGCATGATCCGCGTGCTGGTGGTGGAGGATTCACCCACGGTGCGGATGCTGCTCGTCCAGATGCTCCAGAGCGAGCCGGGGCTGCGCGTGGTGGGCGAGGCCGCGGACGGCTTCACCGCCGTGGAGCTGGCCGAGTCGCTCGCGCCGGATCTCATCACGATGGACGTGCAGATGCCCGGACAGAATGGCCTGGAGGCCACCAGGCAGATCATGAACGTGGCCCCCACGCCCATCATCGTCATCTCCACCGCGTACAACCAGGACGCCGTGGCGCTCTCGCTGGACGCCACCCGCGCCGGCGCGCTCATGGTGCTGCCCAAGCCCGATGCTCCGGACAGCCCGCACTTCGACGAGCAGCGCACGCAGCTGGTGCGCATGGCCAGGGCCATGGCGCAGGTGAAGGTGGTGCGGCGGTGGGAGCCACGGGTGGCGCCGCCCCGCGCCGCCCCGCCGCACCCCAGCCGTGGCGGCAGCGTGCGACTCGTCGCCATCGCCTGCTCCACCGGCGGCCCGGCCGCGCTGCGCCAGATCCTGCACACGCTGCCGGCCACCTTCCCGGTGCCCATCGCGGTGGTGCAGCACATCGCGCGCGGCTTCACCACGGGGCTCACCGGCTGGCTGGACGGCGCCCGCGACGGCCCGCGCGTGAAGGTGGCCGAGCACGGCGAGGCGCTGCAGCCGGGCAGAGTCTACCTCGCCCCGGACGACCGACACCTGGGCTTCGGCCGCGACGGGCACGCGCAGCTCTCCGACGCGGCGCCGGTGGGCGGATTCCGGCCGTCGGCCACGCACCTCTTCGAGTCCGCGGCCGCGGTCTACGGCGCGCGCGCGGTGGGCGTGATCCTCACCGGGATGGGCAGCGACGGCGTGGCGGGGCTCGTGGACCTCCGCGCCGCCGGGGGTCGGGTGATCGCGCAGGACGAGGCGTCGTCCGTGGTGTACGGCATGGCCGCCGAGGCCGTGAAGGCCGGCGCGGTGAGCGAGACGCTGCCGCTCGACGCCATCGCGCCGCGCCTCGTGGAGCTGGCCCGATGACCGGCGTCCAGCCGCGCGTGCTCGTGGTGGAGGACAGCGCCACGCAGGCCGCCGCCCTCGCCGGGCTGCTGGAGGCGCACGGCTACCACGTCACGGTCGCGCGCAGCGGCGAGGAGGCCCTGGCGCTGCTGCCGCACACGCCGGTGGATCTCGTGCTGAGCGACATCATGATGCCGGGGCTCTCGGGCTACGACGTCTGCCGTCGCATCAAGGGCGAGCTGGGCATGCGCGAGCTGCCGGTGGTGCTGCTCACCGGGCTCAGTGACCCGCTGGACATCGTGCGCGGGCTGGAGTGCGGCGCCGACAACTACATCACCAAGCCGTACGACGCCGCGCACCTGCTGGCGCGCGTGGCGCAGGTGTTCGAGAACCGCCGGCTGCGCGAGGGCACCGCGCCTACCGAGGGCGTGGCGATCACCTTCCTCGGGCAGCACTTCACGATCACCGCCGACAAGGAGCAGATCCTCGACCTGCTCGTCTCGAGCTACGAGGAGCTGGTGCGCACCAACCAGGCGGTGCGGGGCGCGGAGCAGCGCTCCCGCTTTCTGGCGGACGCGAGCGGCGCGCTCGCCACCTCGCTGGACGCCACGACCATCCTGGGCAATCTCGCGCGCATGGCCGTGCCCACGCTCGGCGACCTGTGCGTGGCCGACACCATCGACGACGACGGCATGAGCGGCGCGCGGGTGGAGGTGGCCAGCGCGCAGCCACGGCTGGAGGAGGCGGCGCGCTGGCTGGCCGAGCGCGGGCCGGACCTGAGCGCCGGCGCGCTGGCCGGCTACGTGGTGCGCGAGCGCACCCCGCTCCTCATGTCGCGGCTCGACGACGACGGGGCGCGGCAGGCGTCGCCCGGCGCCGACACCCTCACGGCGCTACACGAGCGCGGCGTGCGCTCGCTGCTCGCCGTGCCGCTCGTGGCCCGTGGGCACAGCCGCGGCGCGCTGCTCTTCTGCGCGGGCGACGAGCGGCGCCCGTACGGCCTCGAGGATCTCGCGCTGGCGCAGGAGCTGGCGCGGCAGACCGCGCTGGCGGTGGACAACGCGCGGCTCTACCGGGAGGCGCAGCTCGCCACGCGCGCCCGCGACGACGTCCTCGCCATCGTCTCGCACGACCTGCGGAATCCCATCCACGCCATCTACATGGCCGCCAGCTTCCTGAGCGAGGTGCTGCCGCAGGACGAGGATCCCGCGGCCGCGACGCAGCGCAAGCAGGCGCTCACCATCCGGCGCGCCGCGCAGCGCGCCAACACCCTCATCGGCGATCTGCTGGACGTCACCCGCATCGAGGCCGGGCGGCTCACCGTGAGCGCCACGCCGCGGGCGGCCGCCGAGCTGGTGGCGGACGTGATCACCGAGATGGGGGCGCTGGCGGAGGAGAAGCCCGTGCAGCTCGTGGCCCAGGTGGCCGACGTGCTGCCCTGGGTGCTGGCGGACCGCGCCCGTGTGGCCCAGGTGCTCTCCAACCTGATGGGCAACGCCATCAAGTTCACGCCCGCGCACGGCGTGGTCACCATCGCCGCCGCGGCCGTGGACGGGCACGTGCGGTTCACGGTCACCGACACCGGGCCCGGCGTCGCGCCCGAGAACCTCGCGCACCTGTTCGACCGCTACTGGCAGGCGCAGGAGACGCGGGAGCTCGGCACCGGCCAGGGCCTGTTCATCGCCAAGGGGATCGTGGAGGCACACGGGGGCCAGATGTGGGTGGAGAGCGAGGTGGGGCACGGCGCCGCGTTCCACTTCACCCTTCCGGTGGCGGCTGCGCCATCCGACATTGCGACGGCCGACACGCGGGACGCGCTGGACGCCGCCGAAGCGCCCGACCGTGGCATCATGGACGAAGAGGACGCATCGTGACCCACCTCCGTACGCCGCACCGCGCCCCCCATCGCGCGCCTCGCCACGCGCTCGCCGTACTCGCCGCGCTCGGGCTGACCGCGCTCGTGGCTCCCGCCGGCGCGCAGTCCCGCGCCGCCGCGCCGGCTCGGCCGGCCCCGGTGGACGCCGCCTTCGACTCGCTGGTGCAGCGCCACGTGCTGGACCGCGCGCGCGACAACCCGGAGTGGGCCACCGCCGTGGGCATCCACACGCTGGACGACCGCCTCACCGACCGCTCGGCGGACGCGCGCCGCGGCGACTCGCTGCGCACGGCGCGCGAGCGCCTGCAGCTGCGCGCGCTGGACACCACGCGCCTGGGCGAGCGGCGGCGCATCGACTGGCTGCTGCTCGATGCATCCCTGGCCGGCGCGCTGCAGGACGCCGGCTCGCGCGAGTGGGAGCGGCGCCCCGGCGGCTACGTGCCGTTCAACGCCGTGTACGACCTGGCGGTGGGCACCACCCCCGCCGGCCCCACGCGCATGCGGTCGCTCGTCGCGCGCCTGGAGCGGTGGCCGGCCGCCATGGCGCTCGGCCGTCGGCAGATCGTGCCGGCGCGCACGCCGGCGCTCTGGGTGCAGCTGGACGTGCGCAGCGCGCGCGGCATCGCCACCTACCTGGAGCAGGAGCTGCCCGCCATCGTGCGCCGCGAGGGCGGCGACACGCTGCGCTTCGGCCGGGCGCAGCGGGAGGCGCTGACCGCGCTCCGCGCGTACACCAGCTGGATGGCCGACACGCTGGCGCCCGTGGCCACCGGCGACTGGCGCTACGGGCAGGTGGCCTACGACCGGCGCCTGCGCGAGGCCAAGCTGCTGGACACGAGCGCGGACTCGCTCATCGCGCTCGGCTGGCGCGTGTTCCGCACCACCGAGCAGGAGCTGGCCACGCTGGCGCGCGCCATCGCCCCCACGCGCACCTGGCGCCAGCTCGCCGACTCGAGCAAGACGCTGCACCCGCCGGCCGACTCCGTGTTCGCGGCGTACGCGGCCGAGGCCGCGCGGGCGCGGGCGTTCATCGTGGAGCGCAAGCTGTTCACCGTACCCGCGGGGGAGAAGCTGGAGATGGTGCTCACCCCGCCCAACCTCCGCGGCACGTACGCCTACGGCGGCTACTCGCCGGCCGCGCCGTTCGAGCCCGTGCAGGTGGGGCACTTCTTCGTGACGCCGGTGGAGCCGGGCTCCACGCCGGCGCAGGTGGAGAGCAAGCTGCGCGGCCACAATCGGGGCTGGATCTCCCTGGTGGCCGTGCACGAGGGCTACCCCGGGCACCACCTGCAGTACACGCGCGCCGCCACCCAGCCCAGCGTGGTGCGGCGCATCTATGACAGCGACGAGTTCGGCGAAGGATGGGGGCTGTACAGCGAGGAGGTGATGTCGCAGGCCGGCTTCTTCTCGTCACCGCTCACGCGCATCACGCTGCTCCGCATGCGGCTCTGGCGCGCGGCGCGCGTCATCATCGATCCGTCCATGCACACCGGGCGCATGACCGCCGACCAGGCGGTGGCGTTCTTCGTGGACTCGGTGGGGCTGGAGAAGGCCGACGCCGAGGCGGAGGTGAGCCGCTACACCACGTGGCCCACGCAGGCGCCCAGCTACATCCTGGGCTTCCAGGCCGTCACCGCCCTGCGCGACCTCGTGCGTCGCCAGGAGGGGAGCGAGTTCGACATCGTGCGCTTCCACGACCGGCTGCTGGAGCAGGGATCGCTGCCGCCGGTGCTCATGCGCCGGGCGATGCTGAAGCGCGGGCCGCGGTCGGCGGCGGGCTCGTAGCCCGGGAGGCGATGGGTTGGCGCGGGGCTCCGGAACCCCGCGCTTCCCTGCCCCTCCGCATTGCGTGATCTTTCGGGCATGAGCTGGCCCGCCCTCACCGCCACCCTCGCGCTCCGCGCCGTGGTGCGCCCCCGTCTCGCGTACGCGCTCCTCGTCACCGCGTGGCGCTTTCGCCGCCGGCACTGGTGGCGGCGCGCGCCGTTCCTGCCCGTGCCCTCGCGCACCTACGTGGAGTGGCGCATGCACACCGCGTACGGCGACCACCACGCCGTGCCGCCGGCGTCGGACGTGGAGCGGTACGCGCGGTGGGCCGCGCGGGCGGAGTAGCCGCGCGGCGCCGATGTCCGGCACCGCGAGCGACCCCACCATGCCCACCGCCCGCGCCTCCCTGGCGCGGCGCGTGGAGGCACAGGCGTACGGCCTGGGCTTCGACCTGTGTGGCATCGCGCCGCTGGGCCCCGCCGGCACCGCCCCCGCCTTCGACGCCTGGTTGGCGCGGGGCTTCGCCGGTGAGATGGAGTACCTGGCGCGCGGCGCCGAGAAGCGCGCGGACACGCGGCGGCCGGTGCCCGGCACCACCACCGCCATCGTGGTCGCCCTGGACTACGGCGGCGCCGAGGCCTCGGGCCCCGTGGCGCGCTACGCGCGCGGCGACGACTACCACGACGTGATGCTCGAGCGGCTGCGCGCGCTGCACCACTGGTTGGAGGCCGACGTGGGCCATCCCGTGGCGGGCAAGCCGTACGTGGACACCGGCCCGCTGCTGGAGCGCGACCTCGCCCGGCGCGCCGGGCTGGGGTGGTTCGGCAAGAACACGATGCTCATCAATCCGCAGCGCGGCTCGTTCTTCTTCCTCGGCGCGTTGCTGGTGGAGGTGGAGCTCGAGCCCTCGGCGCCCTTCGAGGCGGATCGCTGCGGGCGATGCACGCGGTGCCTGGACGCGTGCCCCACCGGGGCGCTCACCGCGCCCAGAACGCTGGACGCGACGCGCTGCATCTCGTACCTCACCATCGAGCTCAAGGGGAGCATTCCCGAGGCGTTGCGGGAGGGGGTGGGGGAGCTGGTGTACGGGTGTGACATCTGTCAGGACGTGTGCCCGTGGAACGTGAGCTTCAGTCAGGAGCTGAAGGAGCCGGCGTTCGCGGCGCGTGAAGCTCTCGTTGACAAGGACGCGCGCACGCTCGCACGCGAGCTGCTGGCGATGTCGCAGGAGGAGTTCAGCGCCGCGTTCAGGGGCTCGCCGATGAAGCGCGCGAAGCTGCGGGGCCTCAAGCGCAACGCGGCCGTGGTGCTCGGCAACGTGGGTACGAACGACGACGTCGACGTGCTCACGCGCGCGCTCGACGATCCCGAGCCGCTGGTGCGGTCGCACGCCGCCTGGGCGCTGGGTCGTTTGGGGTCGCCCGCCGCCGCGGCGGCCCTCCACGACCACGTGAATACCGAGCCAGGCGTGGCCGTGCGCGAGGAATCGGCAGCGGCGCTCGAGGCACTCACTGCCTCTGAGCGTGACGTGCACCCTCGAGCTTGAAGTGAGGCGGCACATTCGGCGTTCGCTGCCCTTCGCCTCGTCGGCGCCAGCCCAGTGACCGACGCCGCCGGCGCCGTCATCCGTCCACGCCCCGGCGTGGCTACGTCACTCGTTGCGCATCGCCTCCGTCGGTTGCACCGCGAGCCCGCGCCGAGCGGGTCCGAGCGCGGCCAGCAGCCCGACGGCCATCACGATCGCCGCGACGACGGGTATGAGGGCGATGGCTCCCCGCAGTCCTACAGTGTCCGCGGATGGACGGCCCATGACCATGCCGCTCGTCGCCCGGTCGAGCGCGAGCGCCAGGGTCAGCCCGACCGCGACGCCCGCCCCGATCTGGGCGCTCGCACGCGTGAAGATGCTACGCACGATTCGGCTGGAATTGGCGCCGAGCGCAGCGCGGATGCCGATCTCGCGCCGCCGTTGCACGACGGTGAACGACAGCATCGCGTAGATGCCGGCGGCGGAGAGGAGCAGCACGCTAAGCGTCGCGAAGGCCACGGCGAGCGCGAATGTTCGGAGCTCTCGCGCCCCCCGGCTCAGGACCTCCGCATCGGTCCGCACATCGTGCAGCTGGAGGCCCGGGTCGGTCGCCGCCACCATGTCGCGTAGCCGCCGCGTGAAGGCAGGCGTCAGCCCGCTCCGAACACGCAGCCTGAGCAGGATCGACGTTGCCTGAACGCCGTCCCGACGCAGCGCGCTGGGCGCTGCGGCGCGGTACACGTTCGGGAGCGCGACGTCGTCGGGGTCCGTAGTCGTTGACGGAGGGTCGGCGACGACGCCCACGATCTCCAGCCATGGCGCGGGGTCGGCTTCGTCGCCCGTACTGGCACGGCGCGACGTGACACTGCGGATGCGCCGGCCGAGGACGTTGCCACCCGGGATGCGTGCGGCGAAGGCGGTGTCCACGATGACGGCCGTCGATCCGTCGGCGGCATCGGCGTCGGTGAACCCACGGCCAGCCACGATCGGAGCATCGAACAGCTCGACAAATCCGACGGTTGCCGAGGAAGGGGCGGCGCGCACCGTGGTCTTCTCACCCTCCACGTCGGCCGCTGCGTTCCCGATGCCCGCATCGCTTTCGATCTCGAACCGCCTGTACGGCTCTCCTCCCGGAAAGGCGCTCACGAACGCCGCGCTCACGCCGGGCTCCGAGGCGAGGCGCTGCAGCAGTGCGTCGGCCCGGCTCGCAACGCGCGCGTCGAACCGACGCCGGTGGGCGGCCGCCTCCGCGCTGTCTGCGCGGGGCGGCGCCTCCTCCCGATCGAGAGATACGCGGGCGCGCAGAAACTCCCCGGCCGGGTAGTCGGAATCGCGCATACTGGTCCGCACGAGCACGCTCGCATGGTGGACCGATGCGGGCAGCACGGCGACCGTGATCGCGACCTGCGCGATGATCAGGGCGGTCCACGTGGGGCCGAGCTTCATGCTCGAACCGCGCGCCGCGAGTTGCTGCAGACCGCCGTACGCTCGCCGCCCCGTCGCATTCAGCGCCGGCACCACGCCCACCACCGTCCCGCCGACGAGGGCCAGGCCGGCGACGTAGGCGATCAACCCGGGAGACAGCCCGAGGTCGAACCAGAATGGCAGGCCCTGGTCCATCTGCATCAGCAGCTGCTCCATCCAGCCGAGCGCGAACGCGGCGAGCGACAACCCGACCGCCGCCGCGGCCGCGGAGAGGACGAGCGCCTCGACGAACAGCTGCGTGATCACGCGGGCACGGCTCGCCCCGAGCGCCGTGCGCACGGCGATCTCGCGGCGGCGGCCGGAGGCCCGGGCCAGCAGCAGGTTGGCGACATTCGAGCAGGCGATGAACAGCACGAGCGTGACACCCG
>DATANT010000486.1:0-4163 GCA_036266115.1 Gemmatimonadaceae bacterium
CGCCCAGTGCGCGGGAGGTGAGCCGAGTATGCGTGATGCGGAATCGCGAAAGAGTCGGGCGGATCGAGGAACTTTGGTCGGGGAGCGGCGACTCCCGTGTGAGGGACTTCCCTACCGCCCGGCGCTCACGGCGCGCCCACCACCACGGGCCCGCCGCCGGCGCTCACCGATTCGAGCAGGAGCACCGCCTTGCCGACCACGGGGGCGGCGGTCTCGATCCGGACGGGCAGGCGGCGCGCGTCATCGGAGAGATTGAACCGGATGACGCCCTCGCCCTTGTAGCGACGCACGTCCCGCACGCGCATCTCCACCACCACCGTCGGGAACTCGCCCATGGGCGTCGTCACGGTCTCGCGGCCGAGCACGCGCACGGTGGTGGGGTTCCGCACCGCGTCGTAGTGCCGATCCATGCTGTACGTGGTGTCCACGTTCAGCGGCAGCGTGCGCAGGAAGTAGATGAAGGACAGCTCGTCGAGCGGCGCGTCGCTCGGGCTCTCACCCTTCGTGCCGTCCGCGCCCTCCCACCGCCGCTGCTGGGGGTACATCTCCACCAGCTCGTCGTGGTTGGAGAGCGGCTGCCGCTCGTGCTTGTGGAAACGCAGCGTCGCCATGCGCACGGGGTCCAGCCAGCTCTCGCTCTGGTTCACGACCTTCACGAACCCCACGCGCGTGCGGAACTCGAAGCGCAGCACGTAGGTCTCCGTGCCACGCACCGGCTCCAGCGCCTCCACGGCCATGAAGCCGCGACCCACCTTGCCCAGCTTGGAGACGCGCACCACGTAGGTGAGCCGCTCGCCCACGGCGAACGGCCGCGTCACGGACGCCGCGGGCAGCGGCGCTCCTACCGGCTCCACCGGCGGCTGCCCGGCGAGCCCCGCAGGCGTGGCGAGGACGAGGAACGCGAGCAGCCCAGCGGCCGGTGGCGCCACGGCACGTTGGCGGCGCGCGATCGAGCCGCAAGCTTCTCGCATGGCGCCGCCTCCGGTGATGGGTGGACTCTCGCGTGACGAACGCAAGGTGGTCCCGCCCGCTCACCACCGCCGTAGGCGAAAGCCGGATTTCCAGACGGCGATCCGCCGCGCGGCCGCGGGGGAATGCCCGACAGCCTCAGCGCTCGGCGTCCCGCACGAGCGCGTCCAGATCCAGCTCGTCGCTGGCCGGCACGTGCAGCCCCAGCACCCGCTGCAGGTAGCCCAGCGCCTGGCGGTTCTCCTCGGGATCGATGGACGCCGTGCAGTCGGCGGGCACGATCACGCGGTAGTCGCGCATGAACGCGTCCACGGCGGTGAACAGCACGCAGCGGTCGCCGGTGAGCCCGGCCAGCACGAGCGTGCGCGCGCCCAGGTAGGCGAGCAGCGTCTCCAGCGTGGTGGCGAAGAACGCCGAGTGCTTGGGCTTGAGCACGAAGTAGTCGTCCTCGGCCGGGCGCAGCAGCTCGGCGATGGGCTGGCCGCGCACGCCGTCCTCCAGGCAGTGGCGCACCACGCGGCGAAAGTCCGAGCGCCACCGGCCGAAGTTGTCGTTGGCGTACACCACCGGGATGCCGCGCTCGCGCGCCGCGCACCGCAGCGCGGCCAGCCGCTCCGCCGCCGGCAGCGCGCTGGCCAGCAGCTCCTCGCCGCCCGGGAACTCCAGGTCGTTGATGACGTCCACGAGCAGCAGCGCCACCGGGGCGTGCTCGGGCGCGTTGCCGTGAAGGTCGTGGTCAGCCATGAGGGATCGGGGATCGGGCTGGATGCCGGGCGAATGCCCGGCGACGCGAACGCGAGGCCGGCGCAGCGCGCCGACCTCGCATTCCTCGTTCCATCCCTCGCTCACCCTCGCGGCCGTTCGCGCCGCTCGCCGCTACGGCTCGTGCGGCGCCACCGCGCCCAGCCAGTCGCCCAGCACCGCGGTGGCCATCATGACGTCGGGCACGGCGCCGAACAGCGATGCCACCCGCTCCACCTTGAGGATCTCGGTCGCGGGCACGTCGTGGCCGCCGGGATACTGGTACACCACCGGATCGCCGCCCGCCGCGGTGGAGCTGCCCTCCAGCACCAGGACGTCGTCCACGTACACGCGCGCGGCCAGCTCCTCGGCGTCGGTGGTGGCGGCGATGCGCACCGTCGTCTGCTCCACGGTGGCCGCGAAGTCCAGCGTCATGGTGCCGTCCGCGCGCAGGGTGAACGCCAGCCGCACCGCGAGCTGCGCGAAGGGCGCCTCGTAGGCGAGCGTCGCGCTGGTCGCGGCGCCCGGCGCGGCGCCCGGCTGGTACGACTCGTGGAAGGTGATGGTGCGCTCGCCGTCGCCCACCCATCCCGCGTGCGTGGCGGTGGAGCCATCGTGGGCCGCCCGCGCCACGAGCGAGAGCACCGCCGTGCCGTCCAGCCGGGTGACGGTGAGCTCCACCCCGGTGGACGTCGCGTCGCCGCGCTCCACGACGTCCGCGTGCCCCTCCACCGCTCCCGTGGACAGCCCGTCGGCGCCGGCGGCGCGCAGCAGGAAGCGCACGCCGTCCACCGGGGCACCGGCCACGGGCTGCCCCTCGGCGTCCAGCGCCACCACCCAGCCACCCAGGCTGTCGGTGGTGAAGGTGAGCCCGCGCGCCTCCGCGGGCACCCGCCACACCGTGGGCTCGGCCAGCGCGGCGCGGACGCCGAGCCTGGCCGCGGCTCGCCGGTCGGGCGCGGCCGCGGCGGTCGCGCGCGCGGACACCCTGCCCATCACGCGCGCGGTGCGCGAGAGCAGCGCGCCGGCGCCCGGGCGCCCCGGGCCCGCGATGGACGCCAGCGGTCCGGCGTCCGCCGCCACCACGAGCCGGCGCAGCACCGGCTGCCCGAGCACCGCCTCCACCTGGGCGATGCGCGCCGAGAGCGCCTGGGCGTCCACGGCGATGGGGTCCATGGCGGGCGGCTCGGTGGGCACGTCCACCCCGGTGCAGCCGACCGGGACCAGCAGGGTGACGCCGACGGCGACGACGAGGGCGCGCGCGACTCGCGCGCGCTGCGGCAGCTGCTGGGTCATGGCGACCTGGCCCGTCTGGGTGTGCGCTCCGGCCGCCGGCGACGGCGTCGTCCCGGCGGCGGTGCTACAGCGGATGGACGACCGAGGGGGCGCGCACGCTACCGCCACGGCGCTCGGCGCCAGTGGCGCGCCCGCCACACCCCGCTGGCACGGGTCGCGCTGCAATGGATGCCGGGGACCGGGGCGCCGCTCACGTCGCCCGGGCACGGGTCACCGTACACGGAGGCCGACATGACGACGCGCGTGGCCGTGGTGCTCGCACTGCTGGCGGGCACGGGATTGGGCGTGGGGCTGGGCGCGGCACGGCGCGAGCTCGCGCCGCGGCCCGGCGCGAGGCAGACGGTGCACCCGGCGGCGGCGTCGTCCGTCTCCACCGCATCCACGGTGTCCACCACCTCGGCGGCGACGACCGCGGCGGCCGCCAGTGCGCGCGAGGCGGACCTGGAGCCCGGGAGCGCCGAGCAGGTGGTCATCGCCGTCGCGCGGCAGGCGTCGCCCGCCGTGGTGAGCGTGGCGCGGCAGGGCGGCTCGGGCTCGGGCGTGTTCGTGCGCGCCAACGGGGTGCTCGTCACCAACGCGCACGTGGTGGGCGGCGCGAAGGTGGTGGAGGTGGGGCTCGCCGACGGGCGGCGGCTGCGCGGCGAGGTGCTGGCCACCGACCCGTCGCTCGACGTGGCCGTGGTGAAGGTGGAGATGACGGACGCGCCGGCGGCCCAGCTGGGCGACTCCGACCGGCTGGTGGTGGGCCAGACGGCGATCGCCATCGGCAACCCCCTGGGCTTCGAGCGCACGGTGACCACCGGCGTGGTCTCGGCGGTGAACCGGAGCCCCACCAACTTCCCGCTGGAGGGTGGGCTGATCCAGACCGACGCCGCCATCAGCCCCGGCAACTCGGGCGGGCCGCTGCTCGACTCGCAGGGGCGCGTGATCGGCATCAACAGCGCCATCATCACCGCGCCCGGTGCCACGGGCATCGGCTTCGCCATCCCCATCAACGACGCCAACGACGTGGTGCAGCAGGTGCTCACCACCGGCCGGATCACGCGCGCCTTCCTGGGCATCAACTACGGCGACATCGACCCGCAGCTCGCGCAGCAGTTCGACCTGCCGGTGCGCGCGGGCATCGTGGTGCTCGGCGTGGCGGTGGGCTCGCCGGC
>DATANT010000487.1:0-27322 GCA_036266115.1 Gemmatimonadaceae bacterium
CGCTCGAGGAGCGCGGCTGGGCGGTGGATGCGCACGTCGTCGTCTCCCCCAAGGGCGACGTGCGGCAGGGCGACGTGGGCGTGATCGACACCGCGCGCTACTCCGCGGTGCTGGCGATGGACTCCACCGCCGCGCGCTACGGCGCGCGCATCGACCGCTTCGTGCGACAGGGCGGGGGACTCGTGCTCTGGGCGCCGGCCGCGGCGGTGCGTGCGTTCGCCGGCGTCTCGCCGGCGGGAGCGCTGGGCCCCGCCCTCCCGGACGTGGGACGCACGCCCAGCGACAGCGCGCCGCGGGACGAGCTCGAGCTCCGGCCGCTGCTCCGCCTCGCCGCCGACGCGGTGGTGCTCGAGCGGCGCGGCAGCGCGGTGGCGCTGGCATCGCGACGAGCCGGCGCGGGCCGGGTGCTGCTCACCGGCTACTCCAACTCGTGGCGCTGGCGCATGGCTGGCGGCGACGACGCTCCCGAGGAGCACCGCACCTGGCTGGCCGGCATGGTGGCGCAGGTGGCGTACACGGGCCGGCGGAGCATCGACGCTCCGCCGACGGCGGCGGCACCGCTCGCGACGCTGATCGACCGGCTCGGGCCGCAGGCGGAGACGCCCGCCGCTCCGGGTGGCGGGGGGCGCGGTGGCGCGTCTGGATTGGCATTTGCCCTGATCTGCGCCGCCCTGCTCGCCGAGTGGGCCTCGCGCCGGCTCCGCGGTGCGCGGTAGGCACCGGCCGCGGAACGGCGTGGCGGGTCGGGGTGGAGCCGCGTGGCTCGCGATGTCGTGCGGCTCCGAGGGGCCGATCATCTCTCCAGGATCGGATCGATGCAGCAGCTGAGCAGGAGAGGCGGATGGCGGCGAGCCTCGAGCACTGGTTACTCCCCGGCGCGCCCACCGGGCCCCCGCGAGCACTACCCGGGCGCGCATCTCGTCGCGCTGGTCACCGACAAGCTGCGGTTGTTCTCCGAGATGGCGCGGTACGGCGACGTGTCCGCCATCCGGCTCGGACCGGTACGCCTCGTCCTGCTCACGCACCCGGACGACATCCGCCGCATGCTCGTGACCGAGCAGCGGAAGTTCATCAAGGGGCGCGCGCTGGAGCGCACGCGCCCGCTGCTGGGGAACGGGCTGCTCACCGCCGAGGGAGACCAGCACCTGCGGCAGCGGCGCCTGGTGCAGCCAGCCTTCCATCGGGAGCGCATCGCCATCTACGGCGCGGCGATGGTGGAGATCGCGGCCGCGACGGGCGAGCGGTGGCGCGATGGCGAGTCGCTGGACATCCACACCGAGATGATGCGGCTCACCCTTGGGATCGCGGGACGCACCATGTTCGACGTCGACGTGGAGAAGGAGGCCGGGGTGGTGCACGAGGCGCTGGACCTGTCGCTGCGCATGTTCTCGCTCTCGGTGCTGCCGATGGGCTGGCTCCTGGAGCACGTTCGCGTGGGGTGGGTGCGCGACATGTGGGCGGCGCGGCGCCGGATGAACGATCTCATCACGCGCCTGATCGCCGAGCGCCGGGCGGACTCGAGCGATCGTGGCGACCTGCTCTCCATGCTCGTCGCGGCGCAGGACGACGGGGTCGGCATGTCGGACGAGCAGTTGCGCGACGAGATCGTGACGCTGCTACTGGCGGGGCACGAGACCACGGCGAATGCGCTCACCTGGACCTGGTACCTGCTCTCGCGGCACTGGGACGTGGAGCGACGGCTGCACGCCGAGCTGGACGAGGTGCTTGGCGGCCGGCTCCCGGTGCCGGCGGACGTCCCGCGGCTGCAATACACCAGACGGGTGCTCACCGAGGCCATGCGGCTCTTCCCGCCCGCGTGGATGGTGACGCGGCGCGCGATCGAGCCGTTCGAGGCCGGGGGACACGTGATCGCTCCGGGCACCAGCGTGCTGGCGAGCCAGTACCTGGTCCACCGTGACCGGCGGTGGTGGCGCGACCCCGACTGCTTCGATCCCGAACGATGGCGCGAGGAGCACCAGCCGGCGCGTCCCAGGTTCGCCTACTTCCCGTTCGGCGGCGGCACGCGAATCTGCGTGGGCGAGCAGTTCGCGTGGACGGAGGGCATCCTCGTGCTGGCCACGCTCGCGCAGCAGTGGAGCGCCTGCTACGAGCAGCAGCGCCCTCCGGTGCCGGAGCCGCTGGTCACGTTGCGGCCGCGGGGGGGATTGCGGATGCGGATGCGACGCCGGGCGAGGTGAGCCCGGCGTCGCATCCGCATCCGGGTCAGCTCGCCGCCACGAGCTCCTTCCCGTAGATCCCGGGCTTGCCCGGTCCCACCTTCTGGCGCGTCGTCATGATCACCACGCCCACAGCGGCCACGGCGATGGCGATGAGCTGCGCCGTGGTGAGCATGCCGAAGAAGCGATCGTCCTTGGCGCGGAAGAACTCCACGATGAACCGCTCCAGGCCGGCCAGCACGCACCACACGCCGAACAGCCAGCCCTGCGCGTGCTTGTGGTCGCGCATGCGCCAGAGGATGGCGAACATGATGAGCCCCATCACGGTCTCGTAGATCTGCGTGGGGTGCACGGCCACCACGGAGTCGGGCGACACGCCAGGAGGCATGGCAATGCCGAACTCGCGCTCCATGTTGAGCGCTGTGGAGGGCGGGGCGCCTTCGGGAAAGAGCACCGCGAGCGGCGAGCTCCACGGGCGGCCGTAGTCGTCGCCCACCGCCCAGCAGCCCGTGCGGCCCACGGCGTAGCCGGCGGCGATGCAGATGCCCGCCACGTCCACCACGCGCCACACGTCCACCTTCTTCCACCGGATGACGGCGAGCACGAACACCACCGAGCCCATGAAGCCGCCCCAGAACACCAGCCCGGCGCGGCTGAGCAGCGTGCCGTAGTCACCGGTGAGGATGGCGTAGTACAGCTTGCCGCCCACGATGGTGCCGAGGATCGCGGCCACCATGAGGTCGGGGATGTAGTCGGCGTTCCATCCCCGGCGGTTCAGCTCCCGCTGCGCGATGATCTGCGAGATCGCGAAGGCGAGCAGCACCGCGATGCCGAAGCCGGTGATCTCGAACGAGCCGAGGCGGATGAGCCACGGGTGGTGGACGATGCCCTCGGTGGGGATCATGGGAGCGATGGGGGTTGCGCGCTCACGCCGCGGCCATGCCTGGCAGCGCGAGCGCCGCGTACGCGTTGAGGTCCGCGGTCGATCGTTCGCCGCGTTCCAGGTGAAACATACCCGCGCGGGCGATCATCGCGGCATTGTCGGTGGCCAGGCGGGGCGACGGCGCGAACACCTCGCCACGCGACACCCCGCCACGCAGCACCCCGGCGCGCAGCCGCATGGCCGCCACCAGGGCGGCGTTGCAGGCCACCCCGCCGCCCAGCACGATGCGCGTGCGGCCGTAGGCCTCGGCCGCGCGCGCGGTCTTCTCCACCAGCGTCTCGATGAGCGCGTCCTGGAAGCCGCGCGCGATGTTCGCGCGCTGGGCTTCGTGGTCGCCATCGTCGCCCAGGCCGCGCACCGCGTACAGCACGGCCGTCTTGAGGCCGCTGAAGGACACGTCGTAGTAGTCGGCGTCGCCCGGCTGCTGGTCGCGACGCAGCATGGGCCGCGTGAAGCGCGACGCCTGCGGGTCGCCCGCGCGCGCCAGCGCCTCCACGTGCCGCCCGCCGGGGTAGGGCAGGCCGAGCAGCTTGGCCACCTTGTCGAACGCCTCGCCGGCGGCGTCGTCGCGGGTGCCGCCCAGCAGGCGGTAGCTGCCCCACGCGGGCACGTCCACGAGCAGGGTGTGGCCGCCGCTCACGAGGAGCGCCGTGAAGGGCGGCACGGCGTCGGGGTGCTCGAGCGAGGGGGCGAACAGATGCCCTTCCATGTGGTGCACGCCGATCACCGGGATGTCCAGCGCGGCGGCGAGGCCCTTGGCCGCGCTCACGCCCACCAGCAACGCGCCCACCAGCCCCGGCGCGTGCGTCACCGCCACGGCGTCCAGGTCGCGCAGCGCGACGCCGGCGTCGGCGAGCGCCCGGTCCACCACCGGCACGAGCGCGGTGAGGTGCTGCCGCGATGCGATCTCGGGCACCACGCCGCCGAAGATGCGGTGCACGTCCTGCGAGAGGATGACGAGCGAGCGCATCGCCACCCGATCGCCCCCGCCCTCGAGCACCGCGGCGGACGTCTCGTCGCACGAGGTCTCGATGCCGAGCACGCGCATCAGGCGCTCACCCGCGCCGCTACCGGTTCCGGTTCCACGGCAGTAGGCCGGGAATCGGGAGCATGGTGTCGCGCACCACCGGGGCGCGCAGCTGCACCTCCACCGGCCAGACGCGCGCGCCCACGCCGGCGGTGTCGAGCGGCACGATCACCATCGCCGTGTCGCGCACCACCACGTCGGCGCGTTGCGTGGCCACCTCGGTGATGCGGTCGAGCGCGGCCCGCGTGCCGATCACCCGCACGGACTCGGGCTCGATCACCGGCTGGCCCAGGAGCCGGAAGCCGCTGTCGGCCAGCACGCGCAGGCGCGATCGCACCGGCACGAGCTTCTCCTCGCGCTTGGTGAAGCGCAGCACCACGGCGTTGGGCTGCACCCGCCGCACGTCCACGCCGTCCACGCCAATGGGCATCTCCACCTCGTCCGTCCGCAGCTCCCAGCGCACGGAGTCGGGCGTCTCGGGGCCGAACACGGGGCTCACGTACGGCGGCGCGGTGAGCAGCTTCTGCAGCTCGCGGCGGCGCCCCACCACCTCGGCGCGGATCTCGGGTTGCGGCTCGCGCAGCGTGAGTGAGCTGTCGAGCACGGGCACGAAGCGCACGGCCACCCGGTCCTCATCCGGCTCCTCGGCGCTCACCACGAGCCAGAGCACGCACGCCAAAAAGAGCGCCGCGGCCTTGTAGGGCAGCCGCTCGGTGAGCGCGGACCGGAGCCAGCGCGCGACCCGCGCCACGCCAGGGTTGCCCGGTGTCATTCAGCGCGCGGGTGGAACGAGCGCCGCCACGGCGCGCGCTGCGGACCCGCCCGTCGTCGCGCTCACCGGCTCGCCCAGCAGCTGCGCGACGAGCGCCTGGTTGGCGCCGGAGTTCCAGTTCGTCGCGCCGATGTGCTTCTTGCGAATCAGGCCGTCGCGGCCGATCACGAACGTCTCGGGCACGCCGGTGGTCTGGTACCGCTGCTGGATCTCGCCGGTGGGGTCGTGCAGGATCTCGAAGTCCAGCTGGTACTCGTTGGCGAACTCGCGGATGGCCGCCTCGGCTCCGGGCTGGTCGATGCTCACGGCCACCACCTTGAGCCCCTTGTCGCGATACCGCTCGTGCAGCGCCTGGATGCTGGGCATCTCGGCGCGGCACGGGCCGCACCAGGTGGCCCAGATGTTCAGCAGCACCACCTGCCCGCGGTAGTCGGCGATGGTGCGCGTCTCGGGGGTGATCTCGAGCGTGCGCGCGACGAACGGCGGCGCCTCGGAGCCCACGGCCACGGGGAACAGCTCGTCGCCCAGGTAGTGCATGGCGCCCCAGAGCACGACGCCCAGCACGGCGATCACCGCGGCGACCGCCACCCACTGCTGGCGTGCCGTCATGCGCGCGCCTCGCTCATTCGTGCTCCATCACGCGTGCTCCATGCAGCACGCGCGGAGGGCGGCCACCTCGGCCCCCGGGTCGGCGGCCGAGAAGATCGCGTTGCCGGCCACGAAGGTGTCGGCGCCGGCCGCCCAGCACTCGCGGATGGTGTCGCGGGCGATGCCGCCGTCCACCTCGAGCAGGGCAGGGCTCCCCGCGCGGTCCAGCAGCGCGCGGGCGCGACGCAGCTTGTCCACCGCGCCGGGAATGAACGCCTGTCCGCCGAACCCCGGGTTCACCGACATCACCAGCAGCAGGTCCAGGTCGGTCGCGATCTCGCTCACCATGGCGAGCGGCGTGGCCGGGTTGATGGCCACGCCGGCCAGGCAGCCCAGCTCCCGGATGCGCGCCAGCTGGCGGTGCAGGTGCGGCGCGGCCTCGGCGTGGATCGTGAGCCCGCTCGCTCCCGCCCGCGCGAAGGAGTCAAAGTAGTTCTCCGGCTCCACCACCATCAGGTGGACGTCCAGCGGCAGCTCGGTGAGCCGGCGCACCGTCTCGATGACCTTCACGCCGAAGGTGAGGTTGGGCACGAAGCGGCCGTCCATCACGTCCACGTGCAGCCAGTCGGCGCCCGCCGCCTCCACCATCGCGATCTCGTCGGCCATGCGCGCGAAGTCCACGCTGAGCAGCGACGGGGCGATGCGCACGGTGCGCGCGCTCATGGCTGGCGTCCGGCCACGGTGAGCTCCACGCGCGCGCCGCGCGCCACGTCGGTGCCAGGCAGGGGAAACTGCGCGATCACGGTATTCTCGACCATCATGCTGAGGGAGTCCATCACGGCGGTGCCGGGGCGAAGGCCGAGCTGCTCGAGCAGCACGCGCGCCTGCGGGTACGACTGTCCCATCACGTCGGGCATGATCATGGTGGCCGGCCCCGCGCTCACCACGAGCGACACGCGCGCCGGCACCGGCACCTCCATGCCCTCGCCGGGGCGCACGCCGATCACCTCGCCGCGCGGCGCCTCGCTCTCCTCGGTGCGCACGTTCCCCATGTCCAGCCCCGCGTTGGTGAGCGCGGTCTCGGCGAGATGGCGCGGCAGGCCGATCACGCTGGGCACTCGCGCCACGAGCTGACCGCGGCTGGTGGTGAGCGTCACCATGGTGCCGCGCGGCAGCGAGGACGTGGCGGGCGGCGTCTGGGTGAGCACCGCGCCCGCCGCCACCGTGGCGTGGTAGCGCTCCTCGCCCTTCTTCGCCTCGAAGCCCGCCTGCCGCAGCCGGCGGGCGGCCGCGTCGAACGGCAGCCCCTTCACGTCCGGCACCGTGGCGTCGTCCGGTACCAGCTGCGCCGGGAAGACGAAGAAGAACACCACCACGTACGCCAGCAGGAAGCCGCTCGCCGCGGCGATCGAGTACGGCAGCACTCCGCGCATTCGTCCTCGCCACCGTGCCCGTGCGCTCACGCGCCAGCCCTCCGCAGGCGCGCCGCGAAGGCGCCGTCCGTGCCATGCTCCTGCGGCAGCACGCGCAGCCGCCCCGCGTCCAGTACCTCGGACGGCACCGCGCCCTCCGGCGGCGGCTCCAGCGACCATTCGGGGAACTCGGCCAGGAAGCTCTCGATCTGCTCGTCGTTCTCCTCGGGCTCCAGCGAGCAGGTGCTGTAGATGAGCAACCCGCCCGGCCGCACCACGGTGGCTGCGGCGCGCAGGATCGCGCGCTGGAGGGCCGACATCACCGCCAGGTCGCTCACGCGCAGCCGCCAGCGCGCGTCCGGATGGCGGCGGAAGGTGCCCGTGCCCGTGCACGGCACGTCCACGAGCACCGCGTCCACCGGCTGGATGGCCGGCTGGCGCGCGTCGGCCACCAGCGGCAGCACGTGGCGCGCCTCCACCCGGCTCACGTTGGCCAGCACGCGCTGCAGTCGCGAGAAGGAGCGGTCGGCGGCCAGCACGAGCCCCGCGGTGCGCGTGAGCTCCAGCGTCTTGCCGCCGGGCGCGGCGCACAGGTCGGCCACGGTGTGGCCCGTGGGGACGGCCGCGTACTGCGTGACGAGCGTGGCGCCAGGGTCCTGCATGAAGAACAGCCCCTGGCGGAACGCCCCCAGCTCGGTGAGCGACGCCGCGCCGGTGATGCGCAGGCTGTCGCGCACGAGCGGCACGTCGTCCACCCGCAGACCGGCCTCCTCGAGCATGGTCTCCAGCTGCTCGCGCACGATGCCGTAGGGGCGCGCGATCACCGGCGCCTCCTCGTTGTTCGCGACCAGCAGCCGCTCCGTGCGCTCGGCGCCCCAGCGCGCCACCCAGCGCGCCACCAGCCAGCGCGGATGCGAATGGGCGAGGGCGAGCGCGTCGATGGGATCGGCGGGCGTGCGCAGCGTGAGCGCGTCGCGCTCGCGGTCCACGCGGCGCAGCACCGCGTTCACCAGCTTGCTGGCGCCGATGCCGTGCCGCCGCTTCGCCAGCTCCACCGTCTGCGCGATGGCGGCGTAGGCGGGCACGCTGCCCATGTGCAGCAGTTGATAGGCGCCCAGCCGCAGCAGGTCGCCCACGTCCGCGTCCAGCCGCGCCAGCCCGCCGCGCACGCGGTCGGCCAGGATGGCGTCCAGCCACGCCCGCCGGCGCAGCATGCCCCAGAGCAACTCCTGCGTCCACCGCCGGTCGCGAGCGTCCAGACGACCCACGCGCCGCTCGAACGACGGGTCCAGCAGGTGGCCGGCGCGCAGGTCGGCGCACACCTCGGCGGCCACCGCACGCGCCTCCGTGACGCCGCCGATCAGCGACGTGCGCGTCGCGGCCGGGCGCTCATCCATCGTGGCGCTCAGGCGAGCATCCCCGCGGTGGGAGACGACGGCACGGCCACCTCGCGGCGCGGCATGCGGCCGGCCAGATAGGCCAGCCGCCCGGCGTCCACGGCCAGGCGCATGGCCGTGGACATCCGCACCGGGTCCTGCGCCGCGGCGAGCGCGGTGTTCATCAGGATGCCGTCCACGCCCTGCTCCATGGTGACGCACGCGTCGCTCGCCGTGCCCACGCCGGCATCCACGATCACCGGCACCGACAGCCGGTGCTTGATGGTGCGGATGGCGTACGGGTTCAGCAGCCCGAGCCCCGAGCCGATGGGCGAGGCCAGGGGCATCACGGCCACGGCGCCGGCGTCTTCCAGGCGGAGCGCGGTGATGAGGTCGTCGTTCGTGTACGCCATCACCTTGAACCCTTCGGCGGCCAGCGTGCGCGTGGCCTCCACCAGCCCGGCCGTGTCGGGCAGCAGCGTCTCCTGGTCGCCGATCACCTCGAGCTTCACGAAATCGTTGAAGCCGGCCTCACGGCCCAGCCGGGCGTAGCGGATGGCCTCGTCCGCGGTGTAGCAGCCGGCGGTGTTGGCGAGCAGGAAGAAGCGCTCCGGCGAGAGGTGGTACAGCACGCCCTCCTCGCGGGTGCGGTCCAGGCTCACGCGGCGCACGGCCACGGTCACCACCTCGGCGCCGCTGGCCTCGATGGCGTCCACCATCTGCGCATTGGAGGCGTACTTGCCCGTGCCCACCAGCAGGCGCGAGCGGAACTCCCGCTCGCCGATCACGAGGGGCGTGTCGAGCCGCGGTGCGGTAGCGGTGGTCATCGCTCAGCCGCCTCCCACGAAGTGCACGAGCTCCAGCACGTCGCCGGGCGCGAGCCGCAGCTCGGCGAAGCCGGCGCGGTCGCGCAGGATCTCGCGGTTGCGCTCCACCACGATCATCCGGGGGTCGAGCTCGAGCGCCTGGAGGAGCTGCGCGAGCGTGGTGCCGTCGGTCAATTCGCGGTGCTCGCCGTTCACGGTGAGGGCGATGACGGCGCCATCGACGATGGCGCTATCGGTCGCCCTCGGCATCGCCACCGGCGTCTGCGTATGCGTCTGCGTCATACGCCGTAAGATAGTCGGTGGCGGCGTGTTCGGCATCGCTTCCGGTGAGCGCGGGACCCCAGATGCCGCGGATGGCGGCGACCCCCGTGGCGCCCGCCCGTCGCAGGGCGGCGACGTCCGCCGGCCGGATGCCGCCGATGGCGATCACCGGCAGCGGGCAGGCCGCCGCGCAGGCCCGTACCAGCTCCACGCCGCGCCCGGGCTCCCCGGGGTGGCTCTCGGTGCGGAAGACGTGCCCCGCCACCACCCAGTCGGCTCCGCTCTCGGCGGCCCGCTGGGCGGCCGCCGGGTCGTGCACGCTGGCGCCCAGCCAGAGGTCGGGCGCCTGCAGGGCCGCCACCCGCCGGGCGTCGGCCACGGCGATGGAGGCGGAGGTGAGCTGCACGGCCGGGATGCGCGCGGCGAGCGCCACGTCCAGGCGGTCGTTCATCACGAGCAGCGCGCCGCTCTCCCGCGCCACGGGGAGCAGCTGCTCGGCGAGGGCGAGCAGCCGGCGCGCCGGCAGGTTGGCCGAGCGCAGGTGCACCGCGCCACGCGCGCCGAGCGCCCGCAGCACGCTGGCGGCGGCGGCGGGAAAGGCCGGGTCCAGGAGGATGGTGTCCGTGGTGACGGCATGCACCACGGGGACCGCTGCACTGCCGGCGCGCGATCCCATGCCGTGTGGCTCAGCCGCCGAACTGGTCGCCTTCCAACACGCCACGCCCCTGCGCCCAATCCAGCGCCGCCAGCCGGCGACGGCCGGCGGGGTGCACGTACGCGATGCGCACGCCGCCCGTGCCGCAGCCCACCAGCAGGCCGCCCTCGCCGATGCCCAGCACCCGGCCCGGGTCGCCGCTGGCGTCCGGCGCCACCCGCGCGCCGTACAGCTTCACCTCCTGCTCGCGCAGCACGCTGAACGCGCCCGGCCGCGGATCGTACGCGCGAATCACCCGCGCCACCTCGTCGCACGAGCGCTTCCAGTCCACGCGTGCCATCACGCGCTCCACCTTGGAGGCGTAGCTGGCTCGGGCGTCGTCCTGCGGCGTCTCGGTGGCCGAGCCCACGGAGAGCAGCGCCAGCGCCTCGAGCAGCGCGAGCGCGCCCAGCTCGGAGAGCCGGTTCTGCAGCTCGCCGTACGTCTCGTCGGCCAGGATGGGCGTGGGCAGCGCGAGCACGATGGGCCCCGCGTCCAGCGCGGGCACCATGCGCATGATGGTCACCCCGGTCTCCGTGCAGCCCTGGCGGATGGCGGCCTGGATGGGCGCCGCGCCGCGCAGCGCCGGCAGCAGCGACGCATGGATGTTGAGCGTGCCGAGCGGCGGCAGGTCGATCACCTCGCGCGGCAGGATGTGCCCGTACGCCACCACCACCGAGAGGTCGGGCTCCAGCGCGCGCAGCGCGGCCACGAAGTCCGGGCCGCGCGGGCGCTCCGGCTGCAGCACGGGAATGCCTTCCTCCAGCGCGATCGCCTTCACCGGCGAGGGCACGAGCGTGGAGCGCGAGCGGCCCTGCGGCCGGTCGGGCTGCGTGACCACGCCCACCACGTTGTACCCCTCGCCCACGAGCGCGCGCAGCGGCGGGCTGGCGAAGGCGGGCGTGCCCCAGAACACGATGCGCACTAGCGTCGCCCTCCGCCGCGGGGCGTCACAGCTCGTCGCCGCCGTGGTGCTCGGCGATGTCCTTCGCGGTCAGGGTGCGGCGCAGGCCGGGAAAGTCCGCCTTGGCCTTCTCCCACTTGGCCAGCGCGTTGCGCCGCTTCCAGGCGCCCAGGTAGTCCAGGAAGAGCTTTCCGTGCAGATGGTCGATCTCGTGCTGCAGGGCGCGGGCGAGCAGCTCCGTGCCCTCCAGCTCGAACGGCTCGCCGTGAGCGTCGAGCGCCCGCACGAGCACGCGGTCCGGGCGCTCCACCTCGCCGAAGATCTCGGGAATGGACAGGCAGCCCTCCTCGGCGCGCTCCGTGGTGGCCGACCGCTCCACGATCTCCGGGTTCACGAGCGCGTACTGCACGCCATCCACGTCCACCACGGCCACGCGCTCACGGCGCCCCACCTGCGGCGCCGCGAGCCCGATCCCCTTGGCCACGTACATGGTCTCGAACATGTCGTCCAGCAGGCGCCGCAGCTCGTCGCTCACCTGCGCCACCGGCTCGGTGACCTCGCGCAGGATGGGCGAGCCGAGGACGTGGATGTCGAGCAGGCTCACGGCCGAGCGCTCACTTGGAGCCGGAGGCGGACGCCGGCGCGCTCACCGTGGGCGTGATGACGCGCGCGATGCGCGCGCGCTCCACCACCAGGCGCGACTCGCCGCTCTTGATCGTGATCCAGTCGTCCGTCACCGCGGCGCTCGGCTTGGCGGCCGGGTCCTTGGGCACTTCCTTGATGGCCACGATCTCGCCCACGACGCCGCCCGCGGTCACCACCTGATCGCCGCGCTTCAGGTTGCGCAGCTGCTCCGCATGCTGCCGCCGCTGCTTCTGCTGCGGGCGGATCATGAGGAAGTAGAAGATCAGGAAGATCGCGACGATCTGGAACAGGAACGCCGTCATCGGCGAGCTGCCGATCCCTCCCTGGAGGGCGAGCAGCGTGGCGGACACGGGCAGGTGAGTCATGGGGCGGAGGCGGGTGCGGGTCGGGAGTGGTACCGGCGGAGCCAGTCGGTGCTCCAGGCATCGAACGTTCCGGCGCGGACGGCGTGGCGCGCGTCGCGCATGAGCGATACCAGGAAATGTACATTGTGCAGGGAGAGGAGGCGCATCCCCAGCATCTCCTCCGACACGAACAGGTGCCGCAGGTAGGCGCGCGAGAAGCGCGCGCAGGCCGGGCAGGTGCACTCGGGGTCCAGCGGCGCCGGGTCCGTGCGGAAGGTGGCCCGCTTGATGTTCAGCCGACCCTCGCTGGTGAACACCGCGCCGTTGCGCCCCATGCGGGTGGGGGCCACGCAGTCGAACAGGTCGATCCCACGCCGCACGCCCTCCACCAGATCCTCCGGGAACCCCACCCCCATCAGGTAGCGCGGGGCGTGCCGGGGCAGCGCGGCGTCGGTGACGTCGAGCATGGCGTACATGTCCGGCTTGGGCTCGCCCACCGACAGCCCTCCCACCGCGTAGCCGGGCCAGTCCGCCATGTCGGCGATGGCGGACGCGGCCTCGCGCCGGAGCTCGGCGTGGATACCGCCCTGGACGATGGGGAAGAGCGCCTGCTGGTGCGGTCGCGGGGCGTCCACGGCGTCCAGCCGCTCCACCTCCGCCCGGCAGCGGGCCAGCCACCGCAGGCTGCGCTCGCTCGCGTCGCGCGCCACGCTCGCTTCGGCCTGGCCCGGCACCACGTGGTCGAACTGCATGATCACGTCGGCGCCCAGGTTGCGCTCGATCTGCATCACGCGCTCGGGGGTGAGGAACTGCCGCGAGCCGTCCACGTGGCTGCGGAACTCCACGCCGTCCTCGCTCACCGTGCGCAGCGTGGCCAGCGAGAACACCTGGAAGCCGCCGCTGTCGGTGAGGATGGGCCCGTCCCATCCCATGAAGCGGTGCAGCCCGCCCAGATCGCGTATCAGCTCGTCACCGGGCCGCTGGTGCAGGTGGTACGCGTTGCTGAGCAGCATCTGCGTGCCCAGCGCGCGCAACTCGGTGGGGTCCAGCGATTTCACGGTGGCCAGCGTGCCCACCGGCATGAAGGCGGGCGTCTCCACCGGCCCGTGCGGGGTGGTGAACACACCGGCGCGCGCGGCGCCGGCGGTGGCGTCGATCGAGAAGGCGAACGTCACGAGATGGTGGTGAGCGGATGCAGCGGATGCGGGGCGGCGCGCTTACAGGCGCTGCAGGACGACCACGGTTTCCTGGGGCTGGCACTTGTAGCCGGCGCGCAGCTCGCCGCGCTCGGGGGCGCGCCGCGCGTCGGCGGGCCGCTCCAACCGCAGCTGGGCGGCCACGGCGCCGATCATGCCGTCCACGCGCTCGTCGCCCACGGTGCGCTGCAGCCGCGCCTCGGTCACGTCACCGCCGGCGTCGAGATCCACGTCCACGCGCGTCACCGCCTCGGCCTTCTGCGCTTCCAGCAGCCGGCCGCACTCCACGCCCACGAACTGGCGCAGCAGCGCCTGCCCCTGCACCAGCGAGAGGCGTTCGGCGCCGGGCTCCGGAACGTACGCCACGGTGGTGGTGGTGACGCACGCCGTGAGCGCCGCCGGGAGGGCCACGAGGGCCAGCCGTCTAGAGAATGACCATCGCGTCGCCATAGGAGTAGAAACGATAGCGTGCCGCCACCGCCTCCCGGTAGGCCCGCATGGTGAGCTCGTACCCGGCCATGGCCGCCACCAGCATGAGCAGCGTGGAGCGCGGCAGGTGAAAGTTGGTCACCAGCCGCTCGGCCGAACGCACCACGCGCGGCGGGCGGATGAAGATGCGCGTCTCGCCGGTGCGCGGCGCGAACGTGCCGTCGTCGCCCACCACGCTCTCCAGCGTGCGCAGCGACGTGGTGCCCACCGCCCAGATGCTGCCGCCCGCGACGCGCGTGGTGTTGAGCGTCGCGGCGGCCGCCGCGGACAGGTCGAACCACTCCTCGTGCATCGGGTGCTCGGCCGGATCGTCCACTTCCACCGGCTTGAAGGTGCCGGCGCCCACGTGCAGCAGGACGTCCGCGCGCCGCACGCCGCGGGCGGCCAGCGCGTCCAGCATCTCGGGCGTGAAGTGCAGGCCGGCCGTGGGCGCGGCCACCGAGCCTTCCTGGCGCGCGTAGACGGTCTGGTAGCGCTCCGCGTCGGAGGGCGCGTCACCGCGCTGGATGTACGGGGGCAGCGGGATGTGCCCGTGCCGCGCGATGGCCGGCTCCACGGGCCCGTCCACGAGCAGCCGCACCACCCGCGTGCGCCGCTCCGTGACGGCCTCGATCTCCACGTCGAACCCCGGCGCCACGTGCACGCGCCGGCCCGGGCGCAGCTTGCCGCCCGGGGACACCATGGCCTCCCACCGCTCGCCGCCGAGCGGCTTGAGCAGAAACACCTCCGCCGGCGCCCCGGAGTCGCGCGTGCCGAGCAGGCGGGCGCGCATCACGCGGGTGGTGTTGAGCACCAGGGCGTCGCCGGTGGGGATGAGCGCCGCGAGGTCGCGAAAGTGGCCGTGGTGGATCGCGCCCGTCGCGCGCTCCACCACCATCAGCCGGCTCTCGTCGCGGCGCTCGGCCGGCGTCTGCGCGATGAGCTCCGGGGGGAGCTCGAACTCGTAGTCGGCGGTGCGGGCGCCGGTGGGCGAGTCCGTCGCCATGCGGGCGCCGCTCAGAACAGCGTGGGTTGCGCCGGCGTCTCCGCGGGGGGCGTGAAGCCGAAGTGGCGGTACGCCACCGGCGTGGCCACCCGGCCGCGCGGCGTGCGCTGCAGGAAGCCGTTCTGCACCAGGAACGGCTCGTACACCTCCTCGATCGTGCCCGGGTCCTCACCCACCGCCGCGGCGATGGTGTTCACGCCCACCGGCCCACCCTCGAACTTCTCGATGATGGCCTTCAGCACCCGGGCGTCCATGTCGTCAAGCCCGAACTCGTCCACGTCGAGCAACAGAAGCGCTTGGTGGGCGACCTCCAGCGTGATCACGCCGTCTGCCTTGACCTGCGCGAAGTCGCGCACGCGGCGCAGCAGGCGGTTGGCCACGCGCGGCGTGCCGCGCGAGCGCCGCGCGATCTCGTGCGTGCCATCCGGGCTGATCTCCACCTTGAGCACGTCGGCGGTACGCTCCACGACGAGCTCCAGGTCCGACGTGGGGTAGTAGTTCAGCCGTTGCTCGATGCCGAAGCGGGCCCGCATGGGCGCCGTGAGCATGCCGAGCCGCGTGGTGGCGCCCACCAGCGTGAAGCGCTCGATGGGCATGGTGATGGTCTGCGCCTTGGGCCCCTCGGACAGCCGGATGTCGATCCGGTAGTCCTCCATCGCCGGATACAGGAACTCCTCGATCGTCGGCCGCAGGCGATGGATCTCGTCGATGAAGAGGAGGTCGCCTTCGCGCAGGTTCGTGAGGGTGCTCACGAGGTCGCCCGGCTTCTCGAGCGCCGGCCCCGACGTCGTGCGGATGTTCACGCCCAGCTCGCGCGCGATGAGCTCCGCCAGCGTCGTCTTGCCGAGCCCTGGCGGGCCGAAGAAGAGCGTATGGTCGAGCGGCTCCCGTCGGTTCTTGGCGGCATCGATATAGATGCGCAGGCTCTCCTTCACCTTGGGCTGGCCGATGAACTCGGCCAACCGCTGCGGGCGGAGCGAGAGCTCGACGACCGATTCCTCGGCGAGCACTTCCGGGGTCGTGATCTCGGCGCGGGACATGGGCAAAGACTATCGGGAAAGCGGGGGACATACCAGCGCGTCGGACGGAATCTACACCGAAGAAAGGCCGAAATGCAGAGCGGGCCCCAACGGCGCCACGATCGCGTGACGTGACGAATCTCACAGTTCGGCTTGGTTGCGCTCGCTGCTTTACGGCCCTAAACATGTTGCATACACGCCACGCCCGGTGACCCGGCCGGGCGCGCGCACGGGGTTCCGTGCGCGACCGACTCCCAACCACGGCAGGATCGCACGCCCCGATCTGGGGGCTAGCGACAAAGGCAAACCCGTCGAAAGACGGCGACGCAAAGCTCCGAGGCTACCGCACGCACCGCGTGCCATGCCAGTCGAGCCGCCGACTAACCCACAGAGAGGACGACGATGCGTCTCCTTCCCCTGCTAGGGCGTGGCTCGATCGCGCTCGCCTCCGCTGCCACCCTGGCTGCCTGCGACTCCGATACACCCACCGGCGTAGCGTCTCCATCCCCGGCCGTCTCCGCCAGCGTGGCCTCGGCCACCGGAGGCTCGGTGGCCGCACTGCCGCGCACCTTCGTGAACACCGCCGTGGTTGCGCCCACGGGCCGGACGATCACGGTGAAGGCCGGCCAGAACCTCCAGAACGCGATCAACTCCGCCGCGCCGGGCGACGTGATCTCGGTGCAGGCCGGCGCCACCTTCACGGGCAACTTCCAGCTGCCCAAGAAGTCGGGCTCCGGCTGGATCACCATCCGCTCCTCGGCACACGGCTCGCTCCCGGCGGGCACGCGAGTGGGGCCCGCCGAGGCGACCAAGATGCCGAAGCTCGTTGCGCCCAACGGCTCGGCGGCCCTCCGCACCGCGGCCGGCGCGCACCACTACCGCCTCATCGGCCTCGAGATCAGGGCGTCGACCGCCGTGTCGTCCAGCAATTCGCTGGTGGAGATCGGCGACGGCTCGGGCGCGCAGAACACGGTGGCCGAGATCCCCACGCACATCATCCTGGACCGCAGCTACGTGCACGGCACGTCCAGTCAGACCGTCAAGCGGTGCATCGGGCTCCATAGCGCGCACTCCGCCATCATCGATTCCTACGTGTCCGACTGTCACAGCAAGACCCAGGACTCGCAGGCGATCGGCGGCTGGAACGGCCCCGGTCCGTACAAGATCGCGAACAACTACCTGTCCGGCGCCGGTGAGAACATCATGTTCGGCGGGGCCGATCCGAGCATCTCTGGCATGCTCCCGCGTGACATCGAGATCAGCCGTAACCACATCCACAAGCCGGCCGCGTGGAAGGGCAAGTGGCTGATCAAGAACCTGCTCGAGCTCAAGATCGGCCAGCGCGTGCTCGTGGAGGGCAACGTCTTCGAGAACAACTGGGCCGCGGGGCAGACCGGCTTCGCCATCGTGCTCAAGTCGACGAACCAGGGCGGCCGGGCCACGTGGAGCCAGACCAGCGACGTCACCTTGCGCCACAACATCATCAAGAACGTGGCGCACGGCGTGAACATCGCGGCCAAGCCCGAGAAGTACGCCGCCGTGAAGGCCGCCCGCTTCGTGTTCACGAACAACGTGTGGGATCGCGTGGGCAGCGGTACCTACCCGGGTGGGCGCCTGTTCCAGGTGGACGCCATTGCCGGGCTCACGATCGAGAGCAACTCGGCGGTGAGCACCCACTCGGCGCTCTTCCTCCACGGCGGACGCACGTCGGCACTCGTGGTGAGGAACAACGCCTTCGGCAAGACCAACTATCCCCTGCTCGGCGATGCCAAGGGGACGGGCAAGAGGGCCCTCGACCACTACGCGCCGGGGTGGATATTCACCGGTAACGTGCTGGCCGGCGGCAGCGCGTCGAGCTATCCCACCGGGAACTGGTACCCGTCCACCACGGCGAGCGTCGGCTTCGCGAGCGTGAGCGCTGGCAACCTGGCGATCTCCTCGGCCAGCAAGTATGCCAGCGCGGGCGTCAACTACTCCACCGTCACGAGCAAGACCAGCGGCGTGGTGCGCACCTACACGCGCTGATCACCGCTGGACAGCGGACCACGAGCAGGCGACGCGCACCGGCCGGGGGCCGGTGCGCGTCGCGCATGCGGGTCACACCTGGGCGCGCAGGCCGGCGAGGCGCTCGGCCGCGCGCTCCAGCGTCGCCAGCTGCTTGCAGAAGGCGAACCGCACGTAGCCGCGGCCCAGCGCGCGCTTGTGGAAGAAGCTGGAGCCGGGCACGGTGGCCACGCCGCCCTCCCGTGCCAGCCAGCGCGCGAAGTCGGTGTCGCTCTGGTCGCTGAGGGCGGAGAAGCCCGCCAGCACGTAGTACGCGCCTTCCGGCACGCTGAAGGTGAATCCCGCCTCGGCGAGCGCCGCGCACATCAGGTCGCGCCGGGCGCGGTAGTCCAGCGCGAGGCGGTTGTAGTAGTCCGCGTCGAACGCCAGGCCCACCGCGCCCGCCGCCTGCAGCGGAGCCGGCGCGCCGACGGTGAGAAAGTCGTGCACCTTGCGGATGGCGCCGGTGAGCGCGGGTGGCGCGATGGCGTAGCCGATCCGCCACCCGGTGCAGCTGAACGTCTTGGAGAGCCCCGAGATGGTCACCGTCCGCTCGCGCATGCCCGGCCACGTGGCGATCGAGTGGTGGTTGCCCGCGTAGCGGATGTGCTCGTAGATCTCGTCGGTGATGGCCCACGCGTCGTGCTCCACGCACAGCTCGGCGATGAGCCCCATCTCCTCGCGCGTCAGCACCCGCCCCGTGGGATTGTGCGGCGTGTTGACCACGATGGCGCGGGTGCGCGGGCCGAACGCGCGGCGCAGCCGCTCGGGGTCCAGCCGCCAGTCCGGCGGCTCCAGCGGCACGAACACCGGGCGTGCGTCGGCGAGGATGGCGTCCGGCCCGTAGTTCTCGTAGAACGGCTCGAGCACGATCACCTCGTCGCCCGGATCGCACAGCGCGAGGAACACCGCCGCCATGGCCTCCGTGGCGCCGCACGTCACCGTCACCTCGGTGTCCGGCTCCACCTCCATCCCGTACCAGCGCCGGTACTTCTCGGCGATGGCCAGCCGCAGCGCCGGCGTGCCCCATGTGACCGCGTACTGGTTCATGTCGCCCTGGATGGCCGCGCAGGCCGCGTCCTTCATGGGCGCCGGCATGGGGAAGTCGGGAAAGCCCTGCGCCAGGTTGATGGCCCCGGTCTCGCTGGCCACGCGGGTCATCTCGCGAATGACGGACTCCGTGAACGTGCCGGTGCGGTGTGACGACATGAAGCTCCGGGGGAGAGGTCGAGAGAAGGGCGACGGCCCGAGTGCCGGCGGGTGTCAGGAGCATGCAGCGGGGACGGCCCGCGCGGAAGCCGGCGGCAGACGCGAGGGGCCGATCTCCACCTCGGGAGACCGGCCCCTCGCGCCCTTCCGGACGTGGAGCGACGGGCGCGGAGCGCCCGCGGTTCACGTCACCTCAGGAGTGCCCTGCGCCGGCGCAGCGTGAGGCCGCCGAGTGCTGCGAGTCCCGTGCCCAGGAGCAGGAACGTGGCCGGCTCCGGGACTGGGCTGAGCTGATCCACCGAGCCGAAGGTGAGATTGTCGATCGCGAAGCCGGCCGGCTCGTCGCCCGTGATGTAGAAGGAGATGCCGGCGATCTCGTTCGCGCCGCTCGCCGTGCGCAGCCCGTAGAACTCGAGCCCCAGCTGCGAGTTCGTGATGGAGCCCAGGAACGCGCCCGTGCTGCTGAACGCGGCGATCGTGGTGCCGCCGATGGCGTCGAAGAAGCCGCCCGTGAGCCCGACGCCGGCCACCGGGGTGCTGAAGAGCACCGAGACGGGACCGTTGAACCGCGGATCGCCGCTGAGCACCGGTGAGGTCGGGTTGGCGCCGTCGTCGGTGATGAAGGTCTGGACGTCGGTGTTCAGCGTGAGGGGCCCCGTGGGGAGTCCGGTGATGGTGCGCGGAAAGCCGGCGGTGACGGTCTGTCCCAGAAAGGAGCCGGCGAAGCTCACGGTCACATTGCCCAGACCCGGGATGCCGGTGAACGAATACATCGGATTCACCGTGCCGAACGCGAACTCACTGAACGTGATGGACGGAGCGAGCGGTGTGAACGTCCCCGGCCCCAGGTTCACCAACTGTGCATCCGACGGACGTGCGACCAGCGCCAAGGTGAGTGCTCCCACAGCCGCTACGAGTCGTGTCATGTCGAGCTCCGAGCGAGGGATCAGGCGCAACCGGGTGGCGCCAAAGTATGGGTTCTCGCAGACGGGGCAAGCAGAATTCTCGTGGCGTGCTGGGCCGTATTGTCAGCGCGCGCGGATCTGCGTGAGGGCGGCGCGGATGAGCTCGGGAGCCCCCAGTCCACGGCCGCCGTCGTCGATCGCGGCGCGCACGGCGCGCTCGGCGTCGGGCGCCGAATAGCCGAGGGAGACGAGGGCGCGAATGGCGTCCTCGGCGCCGGCGCCCTCCGGGCGCGGGCCCCCGGGCGCGGTGCCCTGCACGTCGTCCAGCTTGTCGGCCAGGTCCAGCACGAGCTGCTCGGCCTTGCGACGTCCCACGCGCGGCACGCCCTGCAGCGTGGCCAGATCCTTCTCGCGAATGGCGCGCACGAGCCGCTCGGCGGTGAGCGTGGAGAGCAGCCCGAGGGCGAGCGCCGGCCCCACGCCCTTGGCCAGGAGCATGCGCTGGAACACGCGGCGCTCGTACGCCGAGCCGAAGCCGAAGAGCTGCCAGCCGTCGTCCTTGACCACGAGATGCGTGTGCAGCGCCACCGCCTCGCCGGGCTTCGGAAGCGTCTCGTAGACGCTCAGCGGAATGCTCATCTCGTAGCCCACGCCACCGGCGGTGAGCACCTCGATGCGATCCAGGTCCCTGGCGAGCAGCGTGCCGGCGACGTGCGAGATCACGGGCTGGTGCCCCGGCCCACGCGCGCCGCCAGCGCGCGCTCCAGCCATGCCGCGCTCTGCTTGTCGCGTGGCGCGGGATAGCCGGCCACCTGCTCCAGTTTCGGCGCACGCGCCGACATGAGGCAGGTGAGCGCCGCGGCCACGCCGTCGGCCGCGTCGGCTGGCGAGGGCACGCTCTTGAGCCGCAGCAGCCGCGTCACCATGAACTGCACCTGCTCCTTGGTGGCCGCGCCGGTGCCCACCACCGCCTTCTTGATCTCGGCCGGCGGATACTCGTAGATGGCGATGCCGGCCTGCTGCGCGGCCAGCAGGATCACCCCGCGCGCGTGTCCCAGCACGATGGTGGTGCGCACGTTGCGCGAGTAGAAGACATCCTCGCAGGAGAGCGCGTCGGGACGGTGGCGCGCGATGAGCTCGGTCACCCCCGCGTGCAGCTCGGCGAGCCGCGCCGGGAGTGGCTCGCGCGCCCGGGTGCGCACCACGCCGCACTCGAGCAGGGTAGGCACCCCGGCGCCGTCGCCGCGCACCACACCGTAGCCGGTGACGGCGGTGCCAGGGTCGATCCCGAGAACGATCAGGAGTCCGCCATCTCCGAGATGTCCATGTCGAAGTTCGCATCCACCTTCTGCACGTCGTCCAGCTCGTCCAGCGCGTCCAGCAGCTTCACGAGCGCCGCGGCCTCGTCCCCGGCCACGTGCACGGTGTTCTTGGGCACCCACGCGATCTCCACCTCGGTGGGCACGAGTCCCGCGGCCTCCAGCGCCTCCTTCACGGCGTGGACGCTCGTGGCCTCGGTGCTCACCACGAACTGGTCGTCCTCGCGCGCGAAGTCCTCGGCGCCGGCCTCGAGCGCGCGGCTCAGCGCGTCGTCCTCGTCGTACCGGGTGGCGTCCAGATAGATCTGGCCCTTGCGGTCGAACATCCAGGCCACCGAATTGGTGGCGCCCAGGTTGCCGCCGCCGCGCGAGAGCTTGAAGCGCACGTCGGCCACGGTGCGCGTGGGGTTGTCGGTGAGCGCCTGGATCATGAGCGCCACGCCGCCGGGGCCGTACGCCTCGTACAGCACGTCCACGTAGTCCACGCCCTCCAGCTCACCGGTGCCCTTCTTCACGGCGCGCTCGATGTTCTCCTTGGGCATGGACGACGCCTTGGCGGCGTCGATGGCCGTACGCAGCCGCGGGTTGCCGCCAGGATCACCGCCGCCCTGCTTGGCGGCCACGGTGATCTCGCGGATGAGCCGCGTGAAGAGGGCGCCGCGCTTCTTGTCGGTCGCCGCCTTGTAGTGCTTGATCTGCTTCCACTTGCTGTGACCGGCCATGCGAGAGCCCGCGATGCGTGGGGATGGGACGGATGCTCACGGGAGAATATATCCCGCGGATCAGGCGCATCAATCAGGCGGGGCTCAGCGGTCCGGGTCCACCATGTCCTCGAACCGCATGCACGTGGCGTAGAAGAACAGGTCCACGTAGCCCGTGCCGCCATTGCGGTTCTTGAGCACGTGCAGCTCGGTGGCGCCCTCGATGCCGCGGGCCTGCGCGTACATCTCCTCGCGAAAGAGGGCGAGCACCACGTCGGCGTCGTGCCGGGCGGCGCCCAGCGCGCCGGTGTCGGCCAGCGTGGGGCGCGGGTCCGGCCGCCCGCTCACGTTCCCCAGCGGCAGGGTGACGAGCACCGCGGTGTGCGTCTCCAGCGCGAGCTGCTTGAGCTCCCGCACCAGCGTCGCCAGCTCCTCGTCCCGGGCGCGGCGCCCGGGGCACAGCGCGGCGATCGGGTCCACCACCACCAGCCGGGTCTCGCCGGTGCGGCGCACGGCGTTCGCGAGCCCCTCCACGGTGGCGGGCAGCGACTCCAGCAGCGGCGCGCGCACCGTGAGCTCCCGCAGCGGCCCGCCGAGCGAGAGGCGGATGTCGTCGTCCAGCGCGCCGCGGCGCAGCTGGTCCACGCTCACGCGCCCCTCGATGGCCAGCGCGCGCTCCAGCACGCGGGCGGGCGTCATCTCGCCGCTCAGGAAGTGCGCGGGATGCTCGTGCTGGGCGGCCCGCAGCGCCACGGCGAGCGCGAGCGACGACTTGCCGCTCGCCGCGTCGCCGGTGAGCACGGTGAGGTCGCCCGGGCGCAGTCCGCCGCCCAGCAGGCGGTCCAGGCTCGGGAAGCCGGTGGGCACCGCCTCCACGGGCGCGGGCGACTGCACGCGGCGCTGCAGCGCGAACAGGGGCAGGTCGGTGGCGTCGGTCACGGCTGCTCCGCCGCCGCCGGGTGATCGGCGCGGGCGCTCGGGTCCAGCAGGCGCGCCAGCGCCTCCAGTTCGGCGGCCGCGGCGGTGTTCAGTGCGGCGGAGACGGCCGTGGCGAGCGCGCGCAGCGCACCGGCCGCGCCCTGCGTGGCCGGGCCGGTGGTGGCCTCGAACAGCCGCGCCGCGGCGCCGGCCTGCGCGGCAGGCAGCCCGAGCGCGCCGAGCCAGGCGTGGGCGGCCGCGGCTCGCGCCCGCCGCACGTCCTCGGCGAGCAGCAGCGGTGGCAGCAGGCCGAGCGCGAGGCGCGCGCCGGTGAGGCAGGCGAGCAGGCTCTCGCGCTGGCCGCCGGGCGTGGCGCGGGCGGCCAGCGCGGTGAGCGCGCGGCAGGGCGCGAGCGGCGTGACGAGGCCGTACGGGGGGGCCGCGGGACGGAGGGATGGCACGCGTGGGAAGATACAGGCGTGGGGGCGTGGATGCCGATGGCTGGCGCTCGAGCGGGGCGGCCACGGGATGCGCGGGAGCCTCGCGTTCCGTTGCTCCACCATTTTCACCGGACTACATTCCGCAACGATGACACTCCAGGTGAAAACCATCCTCTGGGTGGACGACGAGGCAGAGCGTCTCGAGTCACACCGTCTCTTTCTCCAGGAGAAGGGGTACGAGGTGGAGTGGGCGACCAACGCCGACGACGCCGTGGAGATGCTGCGGCGCGCGTCGTACTCGCTCATCCTGCTGGACGAGCAGATGCCCGGCAAGCGCGGGCTCGAGGCGTTCCGCGAGCTGCGCGAGCTGGCGCCCACGATCCCGGTCGTGATGGTGACGAAGAGCGAGGACGACTCCACGCTGCGCGCGGCCATCGGCGCCGACGTGAGCGAGTACCTCGTGAAGCCGGTGAACCCGCGGCAGGTGCTCTCCGTGGTCACGCGGCTCATCGAGGGGCCGAACATCCGCCAGCAGGCCATCGCCCGCGAGTTCGTGGAGCGCTTCCGCGTGATCGGCATGGGCGCCGCGGCGCCGCGCGACTGGCGGGAGTGGATCGACCGCTTCGCGGAGCTCATGCGCTGGGACGTGGCGCTGGCCGAGGCCGGGGAGCTGGGGCTGTACGACTCGCTGCGCGCGCTGTACGCGGACATGCACCGCGAGTTCGCCGCCTTCATGAAGCGCGACTATCCGCGCTGGCTGGCCGACCTCGACAGCGACCGCCCGCCGCTCTCCGTGGATATCGTGAGCGAGTTCCTGCTCCCGGTGCTCGATCGCAGCCCGAACGCGATCTTCCTCGTGATCGACTGCCTGCGCCTGGACCAGTGGCTGGTGATCGAGGAGCTGCTCGCGCCGCTGTTCGAGGTGGAGACCACGCACTACTTCTCCATCCTTCCCACGGCCACGCCCTACGCGCGCAACGCGCTCTTCAGCGGGCTCTTTCCCGCGGAGATCGCCAGCCGCCTGCCCGACTGGTGGGGCGAGCGCGACGACGAGACGCTCAACGCGCACGAGCGCGAGCTGCTGGAGCTGCAGCTGCGCGAGCTCCGCGGCGGCGTGGGCGTCCGCTACCAGAAGCTCTCGTCGGCGGCCGACTCCGACGATCTGGCGCGGCGGCTCACCGGCGCCATCGCGCCCGAGGGCGTGAGCGCGTTCGTCTTCAACTTCGTGGACCTGCTCACGCACGGGCGCAGCGAGTCCAACATCCTCTACGAGGTGGCGAAGGACGAGATCGCGCTGCGCAACCTCACGCGGCAGTGGTTCGAGCGCTCGGCGGCCTTCGGCCTGCTGCGCGAGGCGGCGCGCCGCGGGGTGCCGGTGCTGCTCACCAGCGACCACGGCTCCATCCACTGCAACACGCCGGCGACGGTGTACGCCAAGCGGGACGCCTCGGCCAACCTGCGCTACAAGTTCGGCGAGGACCTGCGCGCCGAGCGCGGGGAGCACGCCTGGCAGGTGACCAACGAGGAGGTGCTGCGGCTGCCGCGGCGCGGGCTCGGTGCCAACACCCTGCTCGCCGTGGGGGACACCTTCTTCGTCTATCCCACCAAGCTGCGCGAGTACCAGAGCCGGTACCGCGGGTCGTTCCTGCACGGCGGCGTCACGCCCGAAGAGGTCATCCTCCCCCTCGCGCTGCTCACCCCGCGCGGCCCGCGCCGCTGAGCACGGGCATGTACCGACGGCTCCTGCGCTTTCTCCGCCCGCACGGGTGGAGGATGGCGGCGACGGTGGCGGCGAACGTGGGCGCGGCCATCCTGGACGTGTTCACGTTCACGCTGCTCATCCCGTTCCTGAACGCGCTGTTCGACCAGCCGGCCCTGCCCTCGGGCCCCGGGTTGGTGACCAGGGTGCTGCAGGCCACGGTGGGCGCGCTGCTCGATCCCGCCGACAAGATGGGATCGCTGCGGAACGTGATCCTCGTGATCCTGGCCGCCGTCATCCTCAAGAACCTGCTCGTGTGGGTGTCGGGCCAGCTCGGCGCGCAGCTGCAGGAGTACGTCACGCGCGACCTGCGGAACGCCGTCTACGCGCACCTCCAGCGGCTGCCGCTGGGCTGGTTCACGCGGATGAAGACGGGGCAGATCCTCTCGCGCATCCTCACCGACACGGCGCAGACGCGGCAGCTCATCACCGAGATCATCACGCGCTCGCTGCAGAGCGGCGCGACGGTGCTGGCGACCATCGCCGCGCTCATCGCGATCTCGTGGAAGCTCGCGCTCATGGCGCTGGTGGTGGCGCCGCTGCTCATCGCCGCGCTGCAACCGCTGCTCAAGAGCCTGCGCCGCCGGCACCGCCGCCTGGGCAACCAGCACGGCGAGATGACGAGCGTGGTGCAGGAGGCGGTGTCGGGCATCCGGCTGGTGAAGTCCTTCGGCGCGGAGCCGTACGAGGAGAGCCGCTTCCTGCGCGCCAGCAACGACTACGCGCGCGGCACCGTCCGCGTCACGCGGCTGGCGTTCCTCGCGCAGCCCATCACCGAGACGGTGGGCACGGCCATCGCCGTGCTCATCCTGTGGTATGGCGCCAACGAGGTGCTGGTGGCGGGCACGCTCTCCGGGGCGCAGCTCATCACCTTCCTGGTGCTCGTGATGCGCATGCTGCAGCCGCTCAAGCAGCTCTCCCAGGTGCCCACCACGGCCCAGCAGTCGCTGGCCGCCGCCGAGCGCCTGTTCGAGGTGCTGGACGCGCCCACCGAGCCCGCGCTCGATCGCGGCACCCGCGCCACGGCGAGCTTCGAGCGCGACATCGCCTTCCACGACGTCTCCTTCGCCTACGATGGCGAGCCGGTGCTCCGGGACATCGCCTTCACCGCGCGCAAGGGCGAGATCGTGGCGCTCGTGGGCCCGAGCGGGGCGGGCAAGAGCACGCTCGTGGACCTCATCCCGCGCTTCTACGAGCCCACGGCCGGCCGTATCCTGCTGGACGGCACGGACGTGCGCGACATCCGCCTCCCCGCGCTCCGCGGGCTGGTGGGCATCGTCAGCCAGGACACCGTGCTCTTCAACGACACGGTGAAGAACAACGTGGCGTATGGAGTGGAGGGCCGGTACACCGACGCGGAGATCGAGGCGGCGGCCCGCGCGGCCAATGCCCACGACTTCATCACCGCGCTGCCGGAGGGCTACGACACCCAGCTCGGCGAGCGCGGCACTCGGCTGTCCGGCGGCCAGCGCCAGCGGCTGGCCATCGCCCGGGCCCTGCTCGTGGACCCACCCATCCTCATCCTGGACGAGGCCACGAGCGCGCTCGACACCGAGAGCGAGCGGCTGGTGCAGGAGGCGGTGGAGCGGCTCGTGGCGGACCGCACGGTGTTCGTCATCGCGCACCGGCTCTCCACCGTGGTGCACGCCGACCAGATCCTCGTGCTGGACCACGGCCGCATCGTGGAGCGCGGCACGCACGCCGAGCTGGTGGCCCAGGGCGGCGCGTACGCGCGGCTCCACAGTCTGCAGTTCGCCGAGCGGGCCGCGGAGGCGACCGCCTAGTGCGCGTGCTGTTCTTCTGCGGCGACGAAGCATGGTCCGGCAGCGCCCGTGCCTTCGCCACCGCGGGGCGGCTGCTCGCGGCGCGCGAGTACTCGGTCACCGTCGCCTGCCGCCCGCAGAGCGCCGTGGAGCAGCGCGTGGGCGAGGACGGCCTCACGGTGGTGAACGTGAGCGACCAGGGCACGTGGATGGACGAGAGCCGCCGGCTGCGCCGCGCGCTGACGGAGCACTTCGTGGAGGTCGTCTTCGTCCACTCGGAGCGCGAGCACCTGATCGCCTCCGCGGCGCTCCGGATGGCGGAGCGCGGGGCGGTGATCCGACGCGTCCCCATGGGCGCCTCGGCCACCGCGGGACGGGTCGAGCGGGCGGCGGCGCGGCTGGCGGCGAGTGGGTTCCTGTTCGCCGACCCGCGCGAGCTCCAGCTGGCGCCGCCGCCGCACCGCCCCCTGGACGCGGTGGTGGCGCCGCTCGGCGTGAGCGTGGAGCGCCACGCGGAGGTACGGCCGGTGGCGCGAGGCACGATGGGCGTGGGGCCCGATGGACAGCTCATCGTCTGCGTCACCGACCAGGCCTCGCGCAGCCGCG
>DATANT010000488.1:0-21427 GCA_036266115.1 Gemmatimonadaceae bacterium
GGCCACGCCCGGAGGACGGCCCAGCGCCCACGCGCGCGCGCCGGCCAGCCCCAGCTCCTCGGCGCTGGTGAGCACCACGCCCACCGGCGCGGCCGACGGCAGGCGGAGCGCCGCCCCCATCACGGTGGCCACCCCGCTCGCGTTGTCCAGCGCGCCGGGCGAGCGGCTGCCCACCGTGGAGAGGACGATGGGCAGCGCCGCCACCGCGCCGCCGATGGCCAGGGGCCCCCAGAGCGCCATCACCGGCAACCCGGCCAGCTGCGCCACCGCGAGCGCCAGAGCGCCCACCCACATCGCCCCGGTGGCCACCACGCCGAGCGCACGCACGGCGATGGGCACGGGCTGCGACTTGGAGTCCAGGTGGGCCATGAGCCACACGCGCGGCTCGCCGCGAGCAGCCACCAGGTTCACGCCTTTCCGGCGGAGCAGCGGCATCCCGAGCACGCCGCGACGCGCCATCCAGGTGCCCGCGGCGGCCAGGGCTGCGCCGGCCAGCGCGAGCAGCGCCAGCGCCGCGGCGGGCTGGCCGTGCGCGCCCAGATGCGCCCCGGCGGCCAGCGTGAGCAGGCTCGCCAGCCCCACCACCGGCGTGCCCCAGCGGCCGGGAAACGCGCTGTACTCGAACAGCTCCTCCGTCACGCAGTAGCCCGCCTGCCGGAGCATCTCCGCGCACCGTACGCGCGCGGCGGCCTCCGCCGCCCCGCCCGCCGGCCGCGGCCCTGCGGCCAGCGACTCGAGCAGCGTGGCCAGCGTCTCGGCGTCGCTCACCGTGCGGTCTGGGCCGCCGGAGTGTCCTGGTCGAGCGCGGCTCGCAGCAGCTCGCGCACCTGCGCCTCCTCCCTGCCGGCCAGCGGCAGCAGCGGCGACCGCGGCGCCCCACCGGCCAGGCCAACGGCGTCCAGCGCGGCCTTCACCCCGGCCACGCCAAGCTCACCCACGATGCGCGTGGCGAGCGGCGCCAGCCGCGCCTGCAGCGCATCCGCCTCGGCATCGCCGGCAGCGTGCGCGTCCACGAGGCGGCGCACGAGGGGTCCGGCGAACAACGCCACCGCCAGCACGCCCCCCCGAGCGCCGTGCCGCAGTGCGGCCAGCGTCGTGGTGGCGTTGCCCGTGAGCACGCTGAACCCATCGTGCTGCGCGGCCAGGTACTCGTCCAGCAGCGCCAGGTCGCCCGAGCTGTCCTTGATGCCGGCCACGTTGCCGTGCACCGCGAGCTCGGCCACCACGGCCGGCGGGAGCACGAAGTGCGCGTACTTGGGGATGTTGTACAGCACCACCGGAATCGGGCTCTCGTCGGCCACGCGCCGGTAGTGCGCCAGCAGCGCGGCCGGCGTCATGGCCGGCGTGAAGTAGTGCGGCGCCACCACCAGGGCGAGCTCCGCGCCGACCGCCGCCGCCTCCCGGCATCGCTGCACGCACTGTCGCGTGGACTCCGCGCCCGTACCGGCGATCAGGCGCCGGCTCCCGTCCACGAGCGTACGCACGAGCTCCAGCAGTCGCCGTCGCTCGCCGTCGTCCAGTAGCGGAGCCTCGCCCGTGGACCCGGCCACCACGATGCCGTCCACGCCCGCGTCCAGGTGGGCGCGCACGTTGACGGCGAGCGCGTCCAGATCCACCGCGCCCTGCGGCGAGAACGGCGTGGTGACCGGTGCGAAGAGGCCGCGCAGCACGGCGGTCACGACCCGAAGAAGTCGAAGCCCGAGCTGATGCCGGCCGCGGACGGCTCGATGGGCTCCGCCACCGCCTCGGTATTGGTGGGCGACCCGCCGCGCGCCGTGGGGCCGCCGCCAGCCAGCGTGCGCATCTGCAGCTGGAAGTCCGAAGGCCGCGTGGCCGCCGCGATGGCGACGTCGAAGTCCACCAGCCCTTCCACCACGAGGTCGGTGAGGTGCTGGTCGAAGGTCTGCATGCCGTACTGCTGCCGGCCGTCGGCGATGAAGTCGCGGATCTCCCCCGAGCGCGCCGGGTCCAGGATGAGCTCACGGATGGTGGGCGTGACGAGCATGACCTCGGCCGCCACCACGCGGCCATCGCCGTCGCGCCGCGGCAGCAGCCGCTGCGAGACCACCGCGTGCAGGCTCTCGGCCAGCCGGATGCGGGCGATGTCCTGCTCCTCGGGCGGGAACATGGCGATGACGCGGCTGATCGTCGTCTGCGCGTCGGGCGTGTGCAGCGTGGACACCAGCAGGTGGCCCGTCTCCGCGGCCTTCATCGCGATGTCGATCGTCTCGGTATCGCGCATCTCGCCGATCATGATGACGTCCGGATCCTGCCGCAGCGCCGCGCGCAGGCCCACGGTGAAGTTCTCCGTGTCCACCCCCACCTCGCGCTGCGTCACCGAGGAGTTCAGGTCGCGGTGCAGGAACTCGATCGGGTTCTCGAGCGTGACGATGTGCTTGCTCTGCTCGGTGTTGATGTGGTTCACCATGGCTGCCATGGTGCTCGACTTTCCCGAGCCGGTGACGCCGGTGACGAGCACCATGCCGCGCTCCGCGCGCGCCACCCGCTCCAGCACCGCCGGCAGCCGCAGCGAGGCGAACGTGGGGATCTCGAACGGGATCACGCGCATCACGATCATGAAGCTGGAGCGCTGGCGCAGCACGTTCACGCGGAACCGCCCCACCCCGGGCACGCCCCACGAGCAGTCGTAATCGTTGATCTGGTCGATGCGCGCCTTCACCTCCTCGTTCTGGATGAGGCGGAGCGCGATCGTTCTCGTCTGCGCGGGCGAGAGCGGCTGCTTGGTGAGCGGCACGAGCCTGCCATCGATGCGGGCCCGGAACACGTCGCCCGCCTTGATGTGCAGGTCCGAGGCGCCGCGGTCCACCGCCGCCTTGATGATCTTCTCCATGGTCTTTCTGTGCGACGGACGTGAGGGCGACGAGCAGGTGACGCGACGGCGCAGGTACGACGGGCGACGGGCGGCGGACGAACGGTGCAGCAGTGCGGGACCGACGGCAGCTGATAACGGAGCCCCGGTGGCCGGCGTCAGTAGCCGGCCTCCAGATCCACCAGGTTGCGCAGCGGCGCGCCGCTCCGGTAGCGCGACCAGTTGTCCAGGATGAGCGCCACCTCGCGCTCCCAGAACCGCCGCGGCGAGACCCCCGAGACGTGCGGAGTGACGAGCGCGCGCCGCTGTCCCCAGAGCGGACTCTCCGGGGGCAGGGGTTCCCTCTCATAGACGTCGAGCACGGCGCCACGCAACGCGCCCGCCGCCAGTCGCTCGGCCAGCGCCGCCTCGTCCACCAGCGCGCCGCGCGCCACGTTCACCACGATCGCGCCCGGCGGCAGCCGATCCAGCCGCTCCGCGGTCATCAGCGCGCGGGTGTGGTCGGTGAGCGGCACGGCCAGCACCAGAATGTCCGCCGTCGGCAGCTCGTCGTCCAGTGCGTCCAGCCCGGCGACGCGAGCAAACGCGGGTGAGTGCGGCCGATCGGGGTGGCGCCGCAGCCCCACGCACGAGGCCCCGAGTGCGCTGGCGCGCTCCGCCACGGCGGTGCCGATGCCGCCGGTGCCCACCACGAGCAGCTGGCATTCACCCAGCTCGCGGAGCTCGGAGCGCTCGTCCACGAACGGCGCCCGGTCCCACCGCGCGGCGCGCTGCTGCTCCGCCGCCACGTCCAGCCCGCGCAGGAAGTGGAGCACGCCGGCCAGCACGAACTCGGCGATGGGCACCGCGTGGACGCCCGCCGAGTTGGTGACCAGCGGCCCTCGCTGGCGCATCTCGGGGTAGCGCAGGCTCCCCACGCCCGCCGTGCCGGTGTGCACCCAGCGCAGCTCGGGTGCCGCGGCCAGCAGCGCCGGCGGCATGCCGAACCCCACGTATGCCTCCGCCTCCCGCACCGCGGCCATCGCCTGCGCACTCGGCGCATCGCTGCCGTCGCCGTCCGATACCGTGGGCGCGTCCAGGATGCACACCTCCCAACCCTCGGGCGTGCCGGCCCGCAACGCGTCGGCGGCCCACGGCGGCAGGCGCCACACGGGCGCCACCGCGGCCAGATCCACCACCAGGCGGCGCGGGCCCGTCACGGGCGGCACGCGTGCTCAGGCGCGCAGGTCGCGCACCTCGTCGGGCGAGGTCTCTGGCGAGGAGTCGCCATACGACATGCTCCGGGCCTGCTCCTCCGCCGCCGATTCCGCTGCCTGATCATTCTTGCTCGGGGTGTCGAAGCGGCGGAACACCGTTCCACCGCACTTGAGGCACTTGAGCGCCGTCACCGGCGCCTCGTCGAAGAACAGCTCGTTCCCGCAGGTCACGCACACCATGGTGACCACGGCCCCGCTCGCACGGCCGGTCGGTCTGGACCGGAGTGGCGCCTTGGGCGCATGCGTCTGCTGCGTCGGTGCCGTGGCGCCCTCGGTGGCGCGCTTTGCGGCACGCTTCGTCGGACGCGGCTCACCACTCCTGCTCGTCCGCTTCTTCCCTGTCGGCTTGTCGTCGGCCATCGCCTCACTCACGTCAGAAGGACGCTCGGCAAGTGTGCAAGAGCCATGCGGCGTGGCGACATCCCGCCAGCGCCCGCCGCATCATCCCGACGCGATCAGGGCAGTCCCATCCGCTCCTTCACCACCGCCATGGTGCTGCGCGCGATGGCCTGGGCCCGCCGTGTGCCGTCGGCCAGCGCATCCGCCACCAGCGCCGGCTGCTCGCCGACCTCGGCCGCCCGCCGGCGGATGGGCACGAGCTCCGTCTCCATGCTCTCCTGCAGCACCTTCTTGCAGTCCAGACATCCCCAGCCCGCGGTGCGGCACATCGTCGCCACGTGCTCCACCGTGGACGGGGGGCTGAACGCCTCGTGCAGCCGGTAGATGTTGCACACCTCCGGCGTACCGGGATCCGCGCGTCGGATCCGCGCCGGGTCGGTCACGGCCGGCCGCAGCTTGGCCCAGATCTCGTCCGTGCTCTCGAGCAACCCGATCGTGTTGCCGAGCGACTTGGACATCTTGGCCTGACCATCCAGGCCCATGATGCGGCGCGTGGGCGTGAGCCGCGCCTGCGGCTCGGGAAAGTACGGCGCCTCTCCCGCGCAGAACTTCTCGTTCCACCGCCGCGCGACCACGCGCGAGAGCTCCAGATGCTGCACCTGGTCCTCGCCCACCGGCACCAGGTCGGCCAGGTAGAGCAGGATGTCCGCCGCCTGCAGCACCGGATAGTTCAGCAGCCCCGCCGGCACGCTCTCCTGCCGCGAGGCCTTGTCCTTGAACTGGGTCTGCCGCTCCAGCTCACCGAGTGGCGTCACGGTGTTGAAGATCCACGCGAGCTCCGTATGTTCGGGCACCGTGGACTGCACGAACAGCGTGGCCACGGCGGGATCCACGCCCGCCGCCAGCAGCGACACCGCCATCTCGTGCGTGCGCCGGCGCAGGTCCTCGGCGGCATACGGCGCGGTGATGGCGTGGTAGTTCACCACGCTGAAGATGGACTCGTGCTCGTGCTGCAGCTGCACCCAGTTGCGCACCGCGCCCAGGTAGTTGCCGATGTGCAGCTCGCCGGACGGTTGAATTCCACTGAAGATGCGAGGCATCCGGGGAACGTAGAGACAGCCGGATCGCCGTGCAAGCAAGAGGCCGGCGTCAGGCGTCGCGTGGACGATTGGTGGATGGGCCGGTGTAGCGTTTACTGTACTGGTGTCCCGCGTGCCCGCCCCCCTCGCTCCCCTGCCATGACCAGCCCGTCACCCTCGGCGTCCAGTGCCCCGCGCGTGGACGATCTCGCGCTCCTCGACGTGGCCGTGGCGGCCGCGCGGGCGGCGGCCACCGTGGTGCGCGCGCGCGCCGGCGACGTGGCCACGCTCCGCTGGGAGCAGAAGCGCCACTCCGACTTCGTGAGCGAGGTGGACCTCGCGGCCGAGGAGCGCATCCGCGAGATCGTGCTGCGTCACGTGCCGCAGGCGTCGGTGGCCGGCGAGGAGCTGAGCCCCGACGCCGCCCGCGGCGCGGGGTTGGTGTTCGTGGCCGACCCGCTCGACGGCACCACCAACTTCCTGCACGGCTACCCCGCGTTCGCCGTCTCCATCGGCGTGCTGTGCGAGGGGCGGCTGGCCGCCGGCGTGGTGGTGAACGCCGTCACCGGCGAGGAGTGGACGGCGGTGGACGGCGGCGGCGCATGGCGCGACGGCACACCGCTCCGCGTGTCCAGCATCGCCGAGCCGGCGCGCGCGCTCGTGGGCACCGGCTTTCCGTTCAAGCACCTGCACCTGCTGGACGCCTACCAGCACCAGTTCGCGGCGGTGCTGCGCGCCACCAGCGGCATTCGCCGCGCGGGCAGCGCCGCGCTCGACCTGTGCGACGTGGCGGCCGGCCGCTTCGACGCGTTCTGGGAGCTGGCGCTCGCGCCGTGGGACGTGGCCGCGGGGCTGCTGCTCGTGCGCGAGGCCGGTGGCGTGGTCACGGACCTCGCCGGCCAGCCCGCGCGGGTGGAGCACGGCGGCCTGATCGCCGGCAACCCCACCCTGCACCGGTGGCTGCTCGATACGGTCACCCGGGCGAACCCCGCAACGAACCCGGCAACATGAACGGCGCCGTGCCCGGCGCGCCGCCGCTCATCGAGTGCGTGCCCAACTTCTCCGAGGGCCGCCGGCCCGAGGTGCTCGACGCCATCGTCGCGGCCATCGCCGCGGTGCCGGGCGCGTTCGTGCTGGACGCCTCGCGCGACGCCTCGCACCATCGCTCGGTGGTGACGTTCGTGGCGCCGCCCGACGTGGTGGTGTCGGCGGCGTTCGCCGCCATCCGCGAGGCGCGCGAGCGCATCGACCTGCGCCAGCACCAGGGCGTGCATCCGCGCATCGGCGCGGCCGACGTGGTGCCGTTCGTGCCGCTGGGCGGCGCCACCATGCGGGACTGCGTGGCGCTGGCCCACGAGCTGGGCCAGCGCGTGGGCGACGAGCTCGACATCCCCGTCTATCTCTACGAGCACGCCGCCACGCGTCCCGAGCGTCGCAACCTGGCCGACGTGCGGCGCGGACAGTTCGAGGGGCTCGAAGGTCTCATCGCGGCCGATCCCGCGCGCCTGCCCGACTACGGCCCGCCCCGGCTGCATCCCACGGCGGGTGCCGTCGCCATCGGCGCCCGCGACTTTCTCGTGGCCTACAACGTCTACCTGGGCGGCGCGCACCAGCTGGGAGTGGCGCGCGAGGTCGCGCGGGCCGTGCGCGCGTCGTCCGGCGGCCTGCCCGGGGTGAAGGCGCTCGCCCTGGAGGTGGACGGCCAGGCGCAGGTCTCCATGAATCTCGTGGATCTCGCCGTCACGCCGCTGCACGTGGCCCACGCCGCCGTGGAGCGCGAGGCGCGCGCGCGCGGCGCCGACGTCACGTGGAGTGAGCTCATCGGGCTCGTGCCCGAGGCCGCGATCCTCGCCACGGCGGCCGAGCGGCTGCGGCTGCGCGACTTCACCGGCCAGCGCGTGCTGGAGCACCGGCTGCGCGAGCGCTGGGCGCCCGATACGGTGAGCGCCACGCTGGCCGACATCGGTGCGCCCGCGGCCGCGCCGGGTGGCGGCGCGGCCGCGGCGCTGGCCGGCGCGCTGGCGGCCGCCTGCGCGCAGCTCGCGCTCTCCCTGGCGCCCACGCTCCACGAGCTGCCGGAGCGCGCCGCCGCGCTCGCCCGCGAGCTCCACGCCCTGGCCGCGGACGACGCCGCGGCCTATTCGGCGGTGCGCGACGCGCTGGCCCGGCCCGCGGCCGACGAGCCGCGCCGCGCGGACGCGCTGCAGGACGCGCTCACGGGCGCCGCGCGCGTGCCGCTGCGCATCGCGGAGCGGTGCGCCCAGGTGTGCGCGCTGGCCGAGCGGGCGGCCGCCGCCGGCTCGCGGCACGCGGTGAGCGATGCGGGCACCGCCGCGCTGCTCGCGGAGGCCGCGGCGCGCGGCGCGCTGTACACGGTGCGCATCAACGCCAATGGCCTGCGGGATCGGTCCGCGGCCGCGGAGCTGGTGCGGGAGGCCGAGGCGCACGTGGCGCTGGCGGAGGAGCGGGCCGCCGCCGCCCGCACGGCGGCGGAGGCGGTCCTCCAACGCTGACGGGCCGCGCTCTCGCGCGGCCCGTCCACCGTCACCGGCATCCAGCGGTCACCCGCGGCGTCAGGGCGCCGCGGTCAGGATGCGCGGGCCGTTCTCGGTGATCGCGATGGTGTGCTCGAAGTGCGCCGAGCGCTTGCCGTCGGCCGTCACCACGGTCCACCGGTCGGGCAGCGTGCGCGTGCCGCCGGTGCCGATGTTCACCATGGGCTCGATGGCGATGGTGAGTCCCGGCGCCAGCTTGCTGCCCCGCTTCGGCTTGCCGTGGTTGGGCACCTGGGGATCCTCGTGCGGTCCCAGCCCCACGCCGTGCCCCACCAGGTCGCGCGCCAGCGAGTAGCCCTGGCCCTCCACCAGCGACTGGATGGCGTGGCCGATGTCGCCCACGTGGTTGCCGGCCACGGCGGCCGCGATGCCGGCGTCCAGCGCGCGCCGCGTGACGTCCAGCAGGCGCTCGGACTCCTCGGTGATCGTCCCCACGCCCACGGTGATCGCCGCGTCGGTGTAGTAGCCCTCGAGCTTCACGCCGAAATCCAGCGAGACGATGTCCCCGTCCTGCAGCACCCGCTTGCGGGAGGGGATGCCGTGCACGATCTCCTGGTTCACGGAGATGCAGACGCTGCCGGGGAAGCCGTAGAGCCCCTTGAACGCCGCCTCCGCGCCGGGGTGGCTGCGGATGAAGTCTTCGGCGATCCGGTCCAGCTCCAGGGTGGTGATGCCGGGACGTACGCTGTCGCGCAAGAGCGACAGGGCGGCGCCGAGAATGGCACCGCCCTGCGCCATCACGTCGATCTCGCGCGGACTCTTGAGCTGGATCACGACAGGGCTGGCTTCCCCAGGGCGCGCAGCGCGCGCGCCTCCACGTCGTCCAGCGAGCCCACCGCGTCGATGGTCCGCACCAGCGCGCCCTGCTGCGTGTACCAGGCGATCACCGGCGCCGTCTGCTCGCGATACACGGCCAGGCGGTGACGTACCGCGTCCGGCTCGTCGTCCTTGCGGCGCACCAGGGTGCCGCCGCACTTGCCGCACGCGGTGCCCGGCTCCAGCCCCATGTAGGGGGTCTGGCACTGATCGCACACCGTCCGTCCGCTGAGGCGCCGCACCAGCTCGTCCTCGGCGATGTCGAACAGGAGCACCGCGTCCACGCGGCGCCCGAGCTCTTCGAGCGCGCGCTCCAACCCTTCCGCCTGGGGCACCGTGCGCACCACGCCGTCCAGAATCACCCCGTCAGCCATCTCGGGGAGGGCCAGCGCTTCCTTCATGATGCCGAGGATGACGGCATCGGGCACCAGGTCGCCGCGGTTCATGAACGCCTGGGCTTCCCGTCCGAGCGGCGTGCCCTCGCGCACCGCGGCCCGCAGCACGTCACCGGTGGCGACCTTCGGGATCCCCAGGGCAGCGGCGAGCCGCTCACCCTGGGTTCCCTTGCCCGCGCCCGGCGGACCGAGCAGGACGATGATCATCCCGCCCGCCCCTCAGAATCCGAGGCCGCCGCCACCGGTGGCCGTGCGGCCACGGAAGCGCACGCGCCCCTTCTTCATGAACCCGTCGTACTTGCGGAGCAGCAGGTGCTGCTGCATCTGCGCCATCGTGTCCAGCGCCACGCCCACCACGATGAGCAGCGAGGTGCCGCCGAAGTTGAACGGCACGTTCACCAGGTCCAGGATGAACACCGGGAGCAGGGCGATGAAGGTGAGGAACACCGCGCCCGGCAGGGTGATCCGCTCCACCACGTGGCCGATGTACTCGGCCGTCTTCGCGCCCGGCTTCACGCCCGGCACGAACCCGCCCTGCTTCTTCAGGTTCTCCGCCAGGTCGATCGGGTTGAAGATGATCGACGTGTAGAAGTACGTGAAGAAGATGATGAGCACCGCGGAGAGCACGAAGTACAGCCACGTGCCCGGCGCGAACCGCTCGCCGAACGCCTGCAGCGCGGGGTTGCCCGTGAACTGGGCGATGGCCCCCGGCACGACGATCACCGACTGCGCGAAGATGATCGGCATGACGCCCGCCGCGTTGATGCGCAGCGGGATGAAGTTCTTCGCGGCCTCGCGCATCCGGCCGCGGCTCATGGTGCGCTGCGGGATCTGGATCGGGATGCGGCGCGCGGCCAGCGTGATGGCCACCACGCCCGCCACCACGGCGAGCATCACCACCGCCAGCACCACCAGGGTGAGCGGCCCGATGGCCCCCGTGGACACGAACCGGAACGTCTGGATGATGCCCGGCCAGAACCGCTCCACGATCGAGAAGAAGATGAGCAGGCTGGCGCCGTTGCCGATGCCACGCTCGGTGATCTGCTCGCCCAGCCACATGACGACCATCGCGCCCGTGGTGAGGAACAGCACCATCTGCAGGCGGAAGGCGAAGCCCGGGTTCACGACGGCGCCGGTCAGCGACTCCGTGAACAGGGCGAAGCCCCAGGCCTGCACCACCGCCAGCGCCACCGTGATGTAGCGGGTGTACTGGGTGATCTTCTTCCGGCCCTCCTCGTCCTTCTGCATCTTCTCGAACGTCGGCACCACGGCCGCCGCGATCTGCATGAAGATGCTGGCGGAGATGTACGGCATGATGCCGAGGGCGAACACCGTCGCCCTCGACAACCCGCCGCCCACGAAGAGGTCGTACAAGCCCAGGAGGCCGCCGCCACCCCCCTGGTTAGCGAAGTAATCGGTGAGGGCCACCACGTCCACGCCCGGCGCCGTGACGTGCGCGCCGGTGCGGTAGACGAGCAGGCAGATCATCGTGAATACGATGCGCTGCCACAGCTCGGGGGTCCGGTAGATGTTCGCGACGGCCGCCGCGGCGTTCGCCTGTGCCATGCTACTCCTCGACGCGGCCTCCGGCCGCCACGATCTTCTCGCGGGCGGTGGCGCTCATCTTCACGCCCCGCACCGTGACCGCACGCGCTACCACGCCATTGGCGAGCAGCTTGGCGGGACCCTTCGCCGCATTGATGAGCCCTGCCTCCACCAGCGCCTCACGCGTCACCTCGGCGCCCTCGGGCAGCTGATCGAGCGCATCGAGGCGCACGAGCTGGTGCTCCACCCGGAACGGGTTGGTGAAGCCGCGCTTCGGGATGCGGCGGGTCATCGGCATCTGACCGCCCTCGAAATGCGGCTTGCCGCCACCGGGACCGTGGTGGCCGGCGCGCGCCTTGGACCCCTTGTGGCCCTTGCCCGACGTCTTGCCCGTGCCCGAGCCCGGGCCGCGCCCGATGCGCTTCCGGTCACGGTGCGAGCCCGGCGCCGGGCGCAGGTTGTGGAGCCCGATCTTCTCTGCCGCGACTTCCGTCGCGGACTCCGTATGGTCAGCCACGTTTCCTCTCACTCCTCGACGGGGGTCACCTGAATCAGGTGCCGCACCTGCTTGAGCTGGCCCCGCAACGAAAGCGAGTCCTGATGGATCACCACGTCCTGGTGGTGCTTGAGCCCGAGTGCCTCGAGGGTGCGCCGCATCCGCCACGAATGGCCGATGCCGCTCCGCACCTGCTCGATGCGCACCTTCCCCTGCGTCAGCGTGTTGGGCTCCGTACGCTTGGGCCCCTTACCCGGGTGCCAGACGAACGTGCGCGCCATTAGACCGTCTCCTTCGACTTCGCCCGCGAACGGTACCCGATGGTCCGCGGCTCCACGCCGCGCTCCTTGGCCACCTGCTCCACGGTCGTGAGGGACTGCAGCCCGGCCATCGCCGCCCGCACCATGTTGTGCGGGTTGGTGGAGCCCAGGCTCTTCGTCAGGATGTCCGAGATTCCCACGCACTCCATCACCGCGCGCACCGCGCCGCCGGCGATCACGCCGGCGCCGGGGGCAGCGGGCTTCATCAGCACGATGCCGGCGCCATGCTCGCCCAGCACCTCGTGCGGGATGGTGCCGCCGGTGAGCGGGATCGCCACCAGGTTGCGCCGCGCGGCGTCGACGGCCTTGCGGACCGCCTCCGACACCTCGTTCGCCTTGCCCGTCGCGAAGCCCACCTTGCCCTGCCCGTCGCCGACCGCCACGAGCGCGTTGAACGAGAACCGCCGGCCGCCCTTCACCACCTTGGCCACGCGGTTGATCGCCACCACGTTCTCGATCAGGTCGCTGCCTTCACCGCCGCGACCCTCGTCACGCCGGCCGCCGGGGCCGTCACGGCCGGGACCGCGCCCGCTGGGCGCGCCGTCCCGTCCGCCGCCCGGGCCACCGCGCCCGCCGCCGGGGCCACCACGACCCGGACCGCCGGGACCACGGCCGCCGCCAGGACCGCCACGACCACCGGGGCCGCCGGGACCGCGACCGCCGCCAGGACCGCCACGGCCGCCGCCGCCGCCGCTGCGCGCGCTACCACCGCCGCTCCGGGCGCTGCCACCGAAGCCGCCGCTGCGGGCACTGCCGCCGCCACCGGGGCCGCTACGGGCGCCGCCCGCGCCGCCAGAACTCTGATTCTCAGCCATAGTATTAGAACTCCAACCCGCCCTCGCGGGCTCCGTCGGCCACCGCTTTCACGCGGCCGTGGTACTGGTAACCGCCGCGATCGAAGACGACCTGCGTGATGCCCGCGCTCTTCGCCTTCTCGGCGATGAGCTTGCCCACCTCGGCCGACTTCTCCGACTTCTTGCCGGCGAGCGACTGATCCGAGACCGTGGCCAGCGTGTGGTTCGCCGAGTCGTCGACCAACTGGGCGTAAATGTGCTTCAGGGAACGAAAGACGACCAGCCGCGGGCGCGCCGCGGTGCCGTTCACCTTCTTGCGCACCCGCAGATGCCGGCGCGTGCGCTCCTGGGCCCGCGACAGGGGACGCCGAACTTTCTTCGCCATTACTTGCCTCCCGCCTTTCCGGCCTTACGCCGGATCTGCTCGCCCGCGTACTTGATCCCCTTGCCCTTGTACGGCTCGGGCGGGCGGAGGCTGCGCAGCTCGGCTGCGACCTGCCCCACCGCTTCCTTGTTCGCCCCTTCCACCACGATCTGCGTCGGCGTCGGCGCGGTGATCGTCACGCCGGCCGGCGCCCGGTACTCCACCGGGTGCGAGAAGCCGAGGGCGAGGTGCACCCCCCACGGCTTCGTCTCCGCGCGGTAGCCCACGCCCACGATGTCCAGGGTCTTCTTGAACCCCGTCGTCACCCCTTCCACCATGTTGGCGACCAGGGTGCGCGTGAGCCCGTGCAGCGAGCGGTGCTGCGGCTCGTCCGACGGCCGCGTCACGGTCAGCGTGCCGTTCTCCAGCGTGAGCTTCATCTCGGCCGGCACGGCGCGCTTGAGCTCGCCGCGTGGCCCCTTCACCGTCACCAGGTTGCCGCGCTCCACCGTCAACGTGACGGTCGAGGGCACCTGTACCGGCGCACGTCCAATTCTCGACATCGGTGGGCGCTCCTTACCAGACGAGGGCGAGAAGCTCGCCGCCGGTGCGCGCCTGGCGCGCCTGGCGATCGCTCATCAGCCCCTTCGAGGTGCTCAGGATGGCGATGCCGAGGCCGTTGCGCACGCGCGGGATCTCGCCCACGCCCACGTACTGCCGCAGCCCCGGCGAGCTGACGCGCTTGAGCTGCCGGATCACCGGCTGGCCGCCATGCGCGTACTTCAGGATGATGCGCAGCAGCGGGCGTCCGCCCTCCACCTCGACCACCCGGTAATCCTGGATGAAGGAATGCTCCTTCAGCAGGCGGGCGACTTCCACCTTCAACTTGGACAGCGGCATGTCCACGCGGCGATGCTTCGATCCCACAGCATTGCGAATCCGCGTGAGCATATCCGCGACCGGATCAGTCATGCTCATGTGTGTGCTCTGCTCCTATGGTATCCCGGGGGGACCTGTAGGAATGAAAAGGGGTGCGGAGTGCCCGCGCCGGCGGGCCGGCGGGAGCGCGTGGCTCCCATCCGACCCGCCGGGCGTGCCTCCGCGGATCTACCAGCTGGCCTTGCGAACGCCCGGGATGAGCCCCATGAGGGCCATGTCCCGGAAGGCGATGCGCGAGAGGCCGAACTGGGCCACGAAGCCCCGCGGCCGGCCGGACATCTGGCACCGGTTCCGGATGCGGGTCGCCGAGGCGTCGCGCGGCATGGCGCGCAGCGACGCATAGGCCGCGGCGCGGTCCTCGCCGCTCGTCTTCGGGTTGTTGATGATCGCCTTGAGCTCGCGGCGACGCGCCGCGTAGCGCGCGACGATCACCTTGCGCTCCTCGTTCTTGACGATCTTGCTGGTCTTAGCCATCGACTGTGCTCTCCGCCGGTGCATGGACGACGATCGGCTTGTCGTCGCCCTTGAATGGCATCCCGAGCTCACGGAGGAGCGCGAACGCCTGGTCGTCCTTGTTCGTCGTCGTCACGAACGTGATGTCCATCCCGTGGATCTGCTCGACCATGTCGTAGTTGATCTCGGGAAAGATCATCTGCTCCTTGACGCCCATGGAGTAGTTCCCACGGCCGTCGAACGAGCGCGTGCCCAGCCCGCGGAAGTCGCGGATGCGGGGGATCGCGGTCGTGATCAGGCGGTCCAGGAACTCCCACATGCGGGCGCCCCGCAGGGTGACCGCGGCGCCGATCTCCTGGCCCTCGCGCAGGCCGAAGTTGGCGATGGACTTCTTCGCCTTCTTCCGCACCGGGCGCTGGCCGGTGATGATGCCGAGCTCCTCCACCACCTTGTCGAGCACCTTGGGCTGCTTGATCGCTTCCCCGACCCCGCAGTTGAGCACGATCTTCTCGAGCCCCGGGATCTGGTGCGGGTTCGCGAAGCCGAACTGCTGCGCGAGGCGCGGCCGGACGGTCTCCTGATAGTACTCCTTGAGGCGCGGCGACGGCACTGGCAGCCCGGCGCCGGCGTGCTCGCGCGGCTGCGTGTCGGCCGCCTGACGGCGCTCGCCACCCTTCTTCGCCGGCTTCTGGTCACCGGACTTCTTCTCGGACGGCTTGCGATCCGCCGGCTTCTTCTGTTTGGTCGCCATGTTGCTCTCTCTCGGAATCCGGCTCAGCGGGTGCGCGGGATCGCGTCGCCGCTCTTCGTTGCGATGCGCTCCTTCGTCCCGTCGGTGTCAATGCGCTTGCGAATCCGCGTCGGCTTGCCCGACTGCGGGTCCAGCAGCATGACGTTCGACACGTGCATCGGGGCGGGCATCGCGATGATCCCGCTCTGCTCCTCCGCCGTGCGCGCCTTCCGGTGCTTCTTCACGATGTTCACGCCCTCCACCAGCACGCGCGCGCGCTTGGGGTAGACGCGGATCACCTTCCCTTCCTTGCCCTTGTCGTCGCCCCGCATCACGCGGACGGTGTCACCCGTGGTGACCGCCATCTTGGAGCGCTCGGCGTTGCCGGCGTGCCGGACGGCGCCCTTGGTGCCCTCGCGCTTGCGGTACTTGAGCTCGCGCATCTTACAGTACCTCCGGCGCCAGCGAGACGATCTTCATGTACTTGCGCTCGCGCAGCTCGCGGGCCACCGGCCCGAAGATGCGCGTCGCGCGCGGCTCGCCCGCATCGTTGATGATGACCACGGCGTTCTCGTCGAACCGGATGTAGCTCCCGTCCTTGCGCCGCGTCTCCTTGGCCGTGCGCACCACCACCGCGCGCGCCACGTCCGACTTCTTCACCGTGCCGTTGGGCAGCGCGTGCTTCACGGCCACGATCACCGTGTCGCCTAGCCGCGCGTAGCGGCGTCGCGTGCCGCCGAGGACGCGGATCACGAGCGCCGTCTTGGCACCCGAGTTGTCCGCCACCTTGACGACCGATTCCTGCTGGATCATGTCGTCGCTCCCTTAGCGTGCACGTTCAATGATCTCGACCACGCGCCACCGCTTGGTCTTCGACAGCGGCCGGGTCTCCATGATGCGCACGGTGTCCCCGGCCTTGGCCGAGTTCTCCTCGTCGTGCGCCTTCACCCGCTTCGAGCGGGTGAGCATCTTGCCGTACGCCGGATGCGGCACGCGACGCTCGATCGCGACCACCACCGTCTTCTCCATCTTGTCGCTGACCACGAGACCGGTGCGCGTCTTCCGCGCACTCCGGGTCGCCGCCGTCGGCTGCTGATTCGTCATCTCGGCCATGGTTTCCTACGCTCCGGGCTTGCGACGGACGGCACGCTTGGTCGCGCCCGCCGTGGCGCTCTTCGCGCTGCTCGCGCTCTTCGCGCTCTTGCGGCCACGGCCGGCGTTCGCCGGCTCCGCTGCCGCGGTGTTCCGCTGGATGCCCAGCGCGCGTTCCTGCTGTACCGTCTTCAACCGCGCCACGTCCTTGCGGATGGCCCGCAGGCGCAGCGGGTCTTCCAGCGTCTGTGTCGCGCTCCGGAACCGCAGACGGAAGCGCTCCTCCTCCAGCTCGGCCACGCGCGCCACCACCTCGGCGTCGCTCAGGCCGCGAATGTCTTCAGCTCGCATCGGTGTGCGCCTCCTCGCGTACCACGAACTTCGTCTTGACGCCGATCTTGGCGGCCGCGAGGGCCATCGCCGTCTCGGCCAGCTCGCGCGTCACGCCCTCGAGCTCGAACATCACCCGCCCGGGCTTCACCACCGCCACCCACCCCTCGGGCGATCCCTTGCCCTTCCCCATGCGGGTCTCGGCCGGCTTCTTCGTGATCGGCTTGTCGGGGAAGATCCGGATCCAGACCTTGCCGCCGCGCTTGATGTGACGCGTGAGCGCCACGCGGGCCGCCTCGATTTGCCGGCTCGTCACCCAGCCGGGCTCCAGGGCCTGCAGCCCGAAGGCGCCGAACGCGACGGTCGACCCGCGCGTGGCGATGCCCTTCGTGCGGCCCTTGAACATCTTGCGGAACTTGACGCGCTTTGGACTCAGCATGTGTCAGTACGCCTCACGCGCCGGTCGAGTAGGTCTTGCCGCGGCGATCCTCCACGATCTCCCCCTTGAAGATCCAGACCTTGACGCCGATCGCGCCGTAGGTGGTCCTCGCCGTGGAGACGGCGTAGTCGATATCGGCCCGCAGCGTATGGAGAGGCACCCGCCCCTCGTGATAGCCCTCGACGCGGGCGATCTCCGCCCCGCCGAGCCGGCCGCTGCACTTGATCTTGATGCCCAGCGCGCCCATCCGCATCGTGCTCTGCACCGCGCGCTTCATGGCGCGGCGGAACGAGATGCGCTGCGCCAGCTGGTTCGCGATGTTGTCGGCCACGAGCTGCGCGTCGAGCTCCGGGCGCTTGATCTCCTCGACGTTGATGCCGACTTCCTTGCCCGTGAGCTGGGCCAGCTCGTCGCGGAGCTTGTCCACCTCGGCGCCCTTCTTCCCGATGACCACGCCGGGACGACCCGTGTGGATCGTCACCACCACCTTCCCCGGCTTCCGCTCGATGCGGATGTCGGCGATGGCCGCGTGGCCCAGGCGCGCCTTCAGGTACTTCCGCAGCAGCGCGTCTTCCTTGAGCAGCGCCGGGAAGTCCCGGTTGGCGTACCACGTGGAACGCCACTGCTTCGAGACCCCGAGGCGGAAGCCGATCGGATTGACCTTCTGTCCCATTATCGCCCTTCCTTGTCGGCAACCACGATCTCGACGTGGCTGGTGCGCTTCTGGATCGGAGTCGCGCGGCCCATCGCCGCCGGCATGAACCGCTTCAGCTTGGGACCCTCGTTGACGATGGCGTGCTTGACGTACAGCGCGTCGGCGTCGAACGACGAGTTCGTCTCCCGTGCCTGGTACTCCGCGTTCGCCACCGCCGAGGCGAGCGTCTTCTCGATCTGCTTGGCGGCGTGCTTCTTCGAGAACTTGAGCAGCGCGAGCGCCTCGTTCACGCTCTTGCCGCGGATCTGGTCAATGACCAGCCGCATCTTGTACGGCGACTGGCGCGTGCTGCGCTGGATGGCCCGGGTCTCCGTCATGTCAGCGGGCCCCCGGCTTGCGCGGCGCCGCCTTCTTGTCGGCCGCCTTGTTGCCCTGGTGCCCACGGAAGAGCCGCGTCGGCGCGAACTCGCCGAGCTTGTGCCCCACCATGTTCTCGCTCACGTACACCGGAATGAACTTGTTCCCGTTGTGTACGGCGAACGTGTGCCCCACGAACTCCGGCAGCACCGTGCTCGCGCGCGACCAGGTCTTCACGACCCGCTTCTCGTTCCTGCCGTTCATGGTCTGGACGCGCTTCAGCAGGCTGTCCTGCACGAAGGGTCCCTTCTTGACGCTTCTGGCCATTGGTCTGATCCCGGATTACTTCGTCGCCTTGCCACGCTTCCGGCCACGCACGATCAGCCGCTGCGAGGCCTTCTTCGTATTGCGCGTCTTCACGCCCTCCTTCTTGCCCCACGGGCTGACGACGTTCCGTCCGCCGCGCGTCCGGCCACCATGCGGGTGGTCCACGGGGTTCATCACCTCGCCGCGCACCTTCGGCCGCTTGCCCAGCCAGCGGCTCTTGCCCGCCTTGCCGTGCGACTGCAGCTCGTGCTCGGAATTGCCCACCTCGCCGATGGTCGCCATGCACAGGCCGTGCACCAGCCGCATCTCGGTGGACGCCAGCCGCAGCGTCACGTAGTCGCCTTCCTTCGCCACCACCTGCACCGAGGTGCCGGCCGAGCGGGCCATCTGGCCGCCCTTGGCGATCTTCAGCTCCACGTTGTGCACCGACGTGCCGAGCGGCACCTCACGCAGCGGCATCGCGTTGCCGGTGCGCACGTCCGCGCCCGGGCCCGAGACCACGCTGTCGCCGACCTTCAGCCCCTTGGGGTGCAGGATGTAGCGCTTCTCGCCGTCCTCGTACTGCACGAGGGCGATGCGCGCCGAGCGGTTCGGATCGTACTCGATCTCCCGAACCACCGCCGGAATGCCATGCTTGTTGCGCTTGAAATCGATGATCCGGTACTTGCGCTTGTGCCCACCGCCGATGCGACGCATCGAGATGTGCCCGTGGTTGTCGCGACCGCCGCTCTTCGTGAGCGGCTCGGTGAGCGACTTCTCGGGGGTGCGGCGCGTGATCTCGGCGAAATCCGAGACCGAGCGGAAGCGCGTTCCCTTGGTCACCGGCTTGAACTGACGGATGCCCATGCCTTAGCCCTCGAAGATCTGGTCGATGCGGCCCTCGCTCAGGGTCACGATCGCCTTTTTCCAGTTCGGCCGACGGCCGACGCTGCGTCCCACCTTGCGCGGCTTGCCGCGCTGGTTGGACGTCCAAACCTTGGCCACCTTGACGCCGAAGAGTTGCTCGATCGCCTGCTTGATCGCGTACTTGTTCGCATCGGGGTGCACCTCGAACACGTATTCGTCGCGCTCCTGGTAGGCGACCGAGGTGGCCTCGGTCACCAGCGGGCGCACGATGGTGCGGTGCAGAGTCGGCATCGCTTACTTCTCCTCGTCGCTGGGCGTGCTGCCGTCGCCCGCCTTCTTGCGGGTGGCGCGCTTCTTCGGGGCCGCGCTCTCACCCTCGACCTCGGGGCTGGCGGCGGCGGCGCGCTTGGCCGGTGCCTTCGCGGCCGCCGTCTTCGTGGCCGCCGTCTTCGTGGCGGCCTTCTTCGCCGCCGTCTTCCGCGGCGCCGCGGGCGCGGCCGTCTCGGTGGGCGTCAGCGCGTTCCCCAGCGCCGCGCTCTCGATCAGCACCACGTCCGACCAGAGCACGTTGTACGTGTTCGTGTCCGAGTAGGGCATCACGTGCACGCTCGGCAGGTTGCGGGCGCTCAGGAACACCTCCGGCTTCACGCCGTCGGTGAGGATGAGCACCTTGCGCCCGTTCACGCCCAGCGCCTGCAGCAGCTGGGTGATGGCGGCCGTCTTCGGCGCCGTCATCTGGAACGCGTCGATCACGAAGATCGCGTTCTCGCGGGCCCGGGCGTTGAACGCGCTCTTGCGCGCCAGCGCCTTCACCTTGCGCGGGATCTTCTGGTCGTAGTCGCGCGGCTGCGGGCCGAACGCCGTGCCACCGCCCACCCAGTGCGGGGCGCGCGTGGAGCCCTGCCGCGCGCGGCCGGTGCCCTTCTGCTTCCAGGGCTTCTTGCCGCCGCCCGTCACCATGGCGCGCGTCTTCGTGGACGCGTTGCCCTGGCGCTGGTTGGCCAGGTACGCCTTCACGGCCTGGTGCATCACCGGCATGTTCACGGTGCCGTCGAACGTCTCCGCCGGGAGCGTCACGCGCTCGCGCGCGGTGCCCGTCGCCGAGTACGCGGCCGCTTCGAATGTCTCAGTCTCAGCCATGGTCTCAGCCCTGCTTGCGGACGAGGACGATCCCGTTCGTCGGGCCGGCGATCGAGCCGCGGATGTAGATCAGGTTGCGCTCCGCGTCGATCTTCTCCACGCGAAGGTGCGTCTGCGTGTGCTGCTCCGCGCCGTAGTGGCCCGGCATCTTCTTGCCCTTGATGACGCGCGACGGGTTCGTGCCGGCGCCGATGGAGCCCGGCCGGCGGTGCTTCGTGTTGCCGTGCGTGTTGGGACCGCCACCGAAGCCATAGCGCTTCACCACGCCCTGGAAGCCGCGGCCCTTCGTCGTGCCCGTCACCTTCACCTGGTCGCCCTCGGCGAAGATGCCCACCGTGATCGAGTCGCCCACGTTGTACGTCGGCACCTCGGGGTTCTTGCCCGGGGCATCGTCCACGCGCACGGTGCGCAGCACGGCCGGCGGCGCGGCCAGGCCCGCCTTGGCGGCGTGCCCGATCTCGGCGCGGCTGGCGCGCCGACCACGCGGCGTCCGCTCGCCCTTCTTGTTGTCGCGCCCCACCTTCTGCGTGCCGTAGCCGAGCTGCACCGCCGCGAAGCCCGACGTCGCCGTGTCCATCACCTGGACCACCGGGTTCGGCGTCGCCTCCACCACGGTACAGGGGATCTGCTGGCCCTGCGCGTTGAAGATCTGGGTCATCCCCACTTTCTTGCCAATGATGCCGATCATGTATTCCTCTGCGTAGTCGCGGCCCGCCGGTGGCGATCGCCTGCCGTGCGTGAGTGGCCGTTGGACTGTGGAGCGGGTCGGAGTGCGCCGTGCGTTCACGGCGGCCGGCCCGCGCCTGCTATTCCACCTTGATCTCGACGTCCACCCCGGCCGGCAGGTCCAGCTTGGTGAGCGCGTCCACCGTGCCGGCGCGCGAGTCGAGGATGTCGATGAGGCGCTTGTGCGTCTTGAGCTCGAACTGCTCGCGCGACTTCTTGTCCACGTGCGGGGAGCGGAGCACCGTCCAGCGCTGCGTCTTGGTGGGCAGCGGGATCGGGCCCGACACCTGAGCGCCGGTCTTCTCGGCCGTCCGCACGATGTCGGCCGACGCCTGGTCGATGACCGCGTGGTCGAAGGCCTTCAGTCGGATGCGAATTCTTCCTGCCATTGTCGCCTGTCTCGTCACGAGTGGGGAATCCGGGAGGGCCGCCCGACCCATCGGGCGTCGGGCGGCCTCCGCGGCGTTACTTGATGATCTTGGCGACGACGCCGGCGCCGACCGTGCGGCCGCCCTCGCGGATCGCGAAGCGCAGCCCCTCGTCCATCGCGATCGGCGTGATCAGCTCGATCGTCATCTGGACGTTGTCCCCCGGCATCACCATC
>DATANT010000489.1:0-2741 GCA_036266115.1 Gemmatimonadaceae bacterium
GCCGCGCCTGGCTGACAGGCCACTCGGCGCCGCGCCCGCCGGTCAGGCGCCCGTCGCGCCCACGAGGGAGTGGGCGCGACGCAGCGCGGCGATGTCGAGCTTCTTCATGCTCAGCATGGCCGCCATCGCCCGCTTCGTGCCGGCCGATTTCTCATCCGCGAACAGCTCGTCCATACCGTCGGGGACCACCTGCCACGAGACGCCGTAGCGGTCCTTCAACCAACCGCACTGCTGGGCCGTGGCATCGCCGCCGGCGGACAGCTTCTCCCAGTAGTGGTCGATCTCCTCCTGCGTCCTGCAGTTCACCTGCAGCGAGATCGCCTCGTTGAACGTGAACACCGGCCCACCGTTCAACGCCGTGAACGAGTGTCCGTCGAGCTCGAACGCGACGACCATCACCGACCCGGGAGCGCGATGATGGATCTCGGTCCCGACGTCGCTGTAGCGAGTGACGAGCGTGATCCGCGAGTTCGGGAAGATCCCGGTGTAGAACCGGGCAGCCTCCTCGGCCTCCTCGGCGAACCAGAGGCAGGGGGTGATGCGTTGCAGGTTGGCCATGACGTCTCCGGAGCTGTGGGGAGTGGGCAGCGCTACGCGAATGGGTTCTCGTCCGCCGTCGGTCCATAGACCGGGGGCAGCGGGACGTCGAGCAGCCGCAGGTACACCATGAGCTGCCCGCGGTGATGGTAGGTGTGATTCAGCATGAGCGACCGCAGCACGTCACCACGCGGCTGGGTGACGAGGACGGCGCCCTCGTGCGTCAGCGTCCACTGTGCCTCGAGGCCCGCGTCGCCCCAGGCGGCGAGACGCTCGGTGGCATGGGCCACGCCCTGCTCCAGCGCGTCGAGGATCTCGCGACGTGACGCTGGCTGGATGAGCGGTACGGTGGGCACCTCGGTGGTGAGCCGCTCGACCAGCATCGTGATGCCGAGCGGCAGCTGCGCGAGGTGCAGCGCCAGTTGACCCAGGGACATGGACTTCGCGTGCGGCTTCCACGCGAGCCGGTCGTCGGGCACGCGCTCGAGCACGCGGCGCGTGGTCTCGGACTCGCGGCTCAGCTCGGCGATCATGCGCGCCGTGGCACCCGGGGCGGCGGCGGGGCCTGGGGGCGTTTGGACGTGGAGACTGGTCAAGGTATTCTCCTCACTCCAGGCTGATGTAGCGCGTGAGACTCGGGCGGGCGTGCGGCCCGTACTCCATTGGACTGCCCCGACCCGCGAAACTCATCGGCGTTTCATCGCAGTTCCAGGCCCCGGCGATCAACTCATCGATGACCTTGCCCCCAGGCCAGCCCGAGCAGGCGGTGACGTACGCGCCCGCATCCGGCGTCCGCCTCAAGACCGACATCGTCGTCATCGGCGCCGGCCAGGCTGGCCTGTCCTCGGCGTATCACCTCAAGCGACTTGGCCTGGCACCCAACCGGGGCTTCCTGGTGCTGGATCAGTCGCCGGCGGCGGGCGGGGCGTGGCAGTTCCGCTGGCCCACGCTCACGCTGAGCACCGTCAACCGCATTCACGACCTGCCCGGGCTCCGCTTCTCCGAGGTGGTGGACCCCGACGCCGCGGAAGTGCAGGCGGCCGTCGCGGTCCCCCGCTACTTCGCGGCCTACGAGCGAGCCTACGAGCTACCCGTGTATCGGCCGGTGAAGGTGACCGTCGTCTGCGATCGCGGTGATCTGCTGCGGGTCGAGACCGACCGGTTCCACGTCTCGGCGCGCGGGATCATCAATGCAACCGGCACGTGGGAGACGCCCTACATCCCCGAGTATCCGGGCGCAGACCGCTTCGGGGGTCGCCAGCTCCACACCCGGGACTACCGCACGGCCGAGGAGTTCGCCGGCCAGCACGTCGTCGTCGTGGGTGGCGGCATCTCGGCGATTCAGCTGCTGGACGAGATCTCGCGCGTCACCACGACCACCTGGGTGACCAGGCGGCCGCCGGAGTTCCGCGCCGGCCCGTTCGACGAGGCGGCGGGCCGCGCCGCCGTGGCGATGGTGGAGGACCGGGTGCGTCGCGGCCTGCCGCCGAGCTCCGTCGTCTCGGTAACGGGTCTCCCGGTCACGCCGAGGATCGAGGCCCTGCGCGCGCGCGGGGTGCTCGCGCGGCTGCCCATGTTCAGCGAGATCACCGAGGACGGCGTCCGCTGGCCCGACGGCACCGCGCTCCGCGCCGACGTCATCCTCTGGTGCACCGGCTTTCGCAGCTCCCTCGATCATCTGGCGCCGCTCATGCTGCGCGAGCCCGACGGCGGCATCATCATGACCGGCAGGCTGGCGACACAAGTTTCCAGGATTCCGCGGGTGCATCTGGTGGGCTACGGTCCGTCCGCCTCCACCATCGGCGCGAATCGCGCCGGCGCGGCCGCAGCGAGCGAGCTGACGGCGTTTCTCGGGCTCCGCTGAGCGGCGCGTCAGTAGCTCTCGACGCTTCTCGCGACGAGCCGCCCCACGAGGTACGCGCCGAGGAGCATCAGGATGGCATGGATGCCGGTGTGGATCAGCTCTCCCTTCACGGCGGCGTACCCTGCGCCGGCCAGGTTGGCGAACGTGAAGAGCACGGCGACCACCAGCCAGATCTTGGAGCGTCGAGTCATGGTGAGCTCCTTCTGTGGGTGCTACTGACCTTCACGCAACCTGACGAGCCCCGGAACGCGGCTTCCGCACGCGCGCGAAGGTGACCCGGGCCCGGCACCGGAGCGGCCGCACCTGACCGCGGTGGCAACCGCGGATTCGTACAGGAGCA
>DATANT010000490.1:0-2462 GCA_036266115.1 Gemmatimonadaceae bacterium
GCGCCGCGCGCCGTCACCCGCCCCGTCACCGCGTCGGTGGCGGCACGCGGCCTCGGGAGTTGCGCGCGCACGCCCAGCGCCCCGGCGCGTGCGCTGTCGAGCACGCCCAGCGTATCGCGGAGCACCACCACGGTGCCTGGCGGCGCGGCGACCGCCACGTCGGCGCCGCCGGCGGGGTCGGCCCGCGGCTCGATCGCCACCGCCGTGGGCAGCAGCGACGGGCCGCTCCACCGCACCTCCGTTCCCACGCCGCCGAGCGCGGCCAGCCAGTCCCGCGCCCGCCCCGCGGGCGGATCGTCGAGCCGCACGTGCACGCGACCGGGCGCGTCGACCGTGCTCCAGCGCTCGAGCGCCTGGCCCAGCCCGTCCGACGCCGCCTGCTCCACCGGCCGCCGATCGCCCGGGCGCAGCGCCTGCACCAGGAACCAGACGAGCAGGCCGACCACGAGCGCGCGCAGCAGCCACTCCCCGGCGGGACGCGAGCGAGGAGCGCGAGGCTCGATCTCCGAACGCCCGTCGCTCATGCCGGACGATCGCCCTTCGGCGGCCGCCCGATGCTCATCGGGTGAGCGCATAGACCATGAGATTGACGCCGAACCTGGTGATGTCCTGCTGCATGAGCTCCTTGCTCTCGGCGTGGAAGTTCCATTCCGAGCTGTAGTCCTTGCTGCTGTACAGCAGCCCCACCCGCCCGTTCACGATCACCGCGTCGAGGTAGGGATGGAGCAGGTCGTCTCCCCATCCGTTCAGCTCGTGCTGCGTGTGCGGAGGGCCGCTCTTGAACTCGAAGAAGCAGCGGTAGATCTCGTGGTCGTTCGGCAGGCGGGTCATCTTGCCGAACAGCCGCTGGATCTCCTCGGTGGCCGTCTGGTGGAAGACGCCGGTGATGTCGTGGTTGTGGTCGTCCACCATGATGAATCCGCCGCGCTCCACGTAGCGCTTCAGGTTGCGGCGCTCGGAGTCGGTGAAGCGCACCGGCAGGTGGCCGGTGAGCCAGAGGAACGGGTAGTTGAAGACGTCCGGCGAGTCGAGGCGAACGCTCATGCCCACCGGCTCCGCCTCGATGGACGTGTAGCGCACCAGGCTGTCGATCAGATTTCCAGGGAGTGCCGGCGCGCTCTCCCAGTCGCCGGACTGGTACTCGACGGTCGCGAAGACGAAGCGGCTGTTCCCGCCGGACGCGATGCTCATGGGATGGCGCCTCCCTGGTCGTGGCCCGCGGGCGCGATGCGCGGCCGCGGCTCCAGCGCGCGGCGAACCGGCGCCAGCGTCTCGCGAGCCTCGGCGCCCCGCCTCAACGCCTCGATCGCCTGGCCGAGCGCCGCGCCCACCTCCGGGGCCGAGCCCAGGGCGGCGACGCGCACCACCGTGAGCGAGTCGATCCCCGCCTGCCGCGACGTGGCGAGCAGCGAGGCGGCGGCGTCGAGTCGCGCAGCCAGGGCGCGCCTCGGGTCGTGGATGCGCGCGCGCGGCTGGCGCCGCTCCACCGCCGCGTCGCCCTTGCCGGTCAGGCGCACGCGCTCGATGTCCACCACCGACGACGGCGTGACGCCACGCAGGTAGTACCGGTGCGCGAGGCGGATCTCGTCCAGGATGTCGAGGATGCGGCCCATGACCGGAAGCGCGGTGTCCGGCTGGGCCACGCCGAGGAACATCCGGGCGGTCCACATCATGTCGGCCACCTGTCGGAGCTTGGTGCTCGTCTCGGTCTCGAACGTCCCGCCCACCCCATCCGCTTCGAGGGTGGAGATCACCCGCAGCACGCGCTGACGGAGCTGCGCCTGCGCGGTGCCGTCACCCGCGGAGCGGTTCCTGAATGCCGTGCGCTCCAGCTGCGCCCGCGCGCGCGCCAGCGTGTCGGTGCGCATGTTCAGCAGCCGCTGGCTCATCCACATGGAGTCGATGGGCAGCGGGGGCACCGGGTTCACCGCGATCGAGTCCTTGGGCTCGGCGATGCGGATGGTGCGCGTCTCGGACACGCCGCGTCCGGGCCCGCTGACGTCGTTCGCGTCCAGGGCGACGGCGCGGATGTGCAGCACGGTACCGGGGGCGATGGCCAGCGTGTCGAATCGGAGCGTGGCGCGCAGCACGCCGGCGCGCGCGTGGCCGAAGCTCACGCGCTGCCCCGTGCTCGTCTTCGTCTCGAAGTTCTCGCCGCCGCCGGCGGTGAGCATGTACTCGAAGTAGCCGTGATCGATGCCCACGTCGTCACTCACGGTCGCCGAGAGCTCCAGGTGACCACGGGGCACCTGCTGGTAGGTAGTGTCGGACGCCGGCAGCGCGAGCCGCACCTGCGGTGCCGAGTCCGGGCGAGGCTCGAGCACCAGCAGGCGGCCGTACGCGCGGTCGCGCAGGCTCAGCACCGCCGGCGCGGCCGGCATCGTGGTCGAGATCCGCCACGCGCGTCCGTCGGCGGTTGCTCGCAGCGTGTCGGCATCCACCTCCGCGGTCACTCCGTCCGG
>DATANT010000491.1:0-3534 GCA_036266115.1 Gemmatimonadaceae bacterium
GTCATCCGCTGGCCGAAGTAGTGTGCCGGCAGGGCACCCAGCGGAACGGCGACGAGGCCGATGAAGGCGAGCTCCGGGCTGATGATGTACGCCACGGCGCCCAGCCCGACCAGCCGTGACGCGTACAGCACCACGTTGCCGACGTCCATGGTGACCGTGCGAACGCCCTTCAGGTCGAAGTAGGACGCCATGATGAGGTCGCCCTGGCTGTTCTGGTCGAAGAACCGGGGCGAGAGCGTGAGCAGCTTGGCGAGCACGCGCCGCATGCCGTCCACCTCGGCATGATACGCGATTCGCATGGAGAGCACCTCGCCGTGATAGGCGAGCGCGGCTCGCCCGATCCAGATCCCGAGGATGGTCCCCGCGGCGAGCGCGAGGTCCAGCCCGGAGGCTCCATGCTCGGCGGCGAACCGCCGGAGCACCTCGCGCAGCAGCCACACCAGCCCGCCCTGCGCGACGGCGAGCGCCAGCGTCACGATCACGAACGCGATGGCGAGCCCCGGTTGCTGGACGCTCGCGCGCACGCCGATGAGGAAGCCATCCCAGAAGCTGCCGGCTCGTTGCGGCGCCGTGGGTTCCGTCATGTGCCTCCTCGCCTGCACGCGGCTGCGCGTGTCGTCAGCCTCGCGATCTCCTCCGCGACGCGTTCGGCGGCCCGCCCGTCCATGATGCCGCACTCGTGGCGGACCATGTCGGCCCGCTGCGCGGCGTCTCGCTCTGGCGAGCGGATGGCGTCGCGCACGAGGTCCAGCAGCTCGTCCCAGCGTCGCGCCAGCCGTAGCCCGCCGCGCTCCACCAGTGGGCGGTAGTGTTCGGCGCCGTATTCCTCGTACAGGATGTCGCGCGGCGCGGCCGGCTCCCCCGAGAACTCGACCCCGATCACCGGCCGATCCAGGATCGCGGCGTCCAGGGTCATGGTGGACGCGATGTTGATGCAAGCGGCGGCGTGCAGCAGGGTGCTCACCAGCCGAGCCTGATCGTGCAGCGTGAGCCACGGCACCCGCCCATCGACGGATGGTGTCGTGGCCGCCGACATCAGCGTGACCCGCGAGGACGACGCGCGCACCGTGTCCCATCGAGCGCCCGTCTCCAGCGGGTGGAGCCGCACCACGAGGTGGAGATCCCCGAGCGCCTCGCTCGCGGCGAGCCGCTCCACGAACGCCTGCACCAGCGCCGGCTCGTCGGGCGCCAGGCTCACGTGGCTGGCCGCGTACACCACGTAGCGCGCACCGGCGGGGAGGCCCAGCGCCGCGAGCGTGGTCGGGCGGTCCCACCGGCAGTCCGCGCGTTGATGAAAGTCGAACTGCGGCGTGCCCGTGACGGTCACGGCGTCGGCCGGCAGGTGCGGGTAGAGCCGCAACAGTTGCCGGCGCATGCCCTCGTGCCACACCAGGTAGTGGTCGAACTCCGGCGTGACGCTGCGACTCGTGAGGTTGTCGAAGCTGAGGATGGACGTCGCGACCGGGATCCGGAGATCGCGCGCGGCGAAGAGGTACGACTGCTCGAGGCCCGAGGTGCAGCCGGTCGACCACACGAGATCCGGAGCGATCGTGACGAGCTGCGCGCGCACCGACTGCAGCTCTCGCGCTCGCCGGTCCAGCTGGTCCACCAGCCGCTGCAGCGCAGCCAGCGCGCCCGGCGCGCTCCCGAGCGTGCCGAGCGCCCGCACCAGCGCGGCCCGCGCGCGATCCCGCGGGCCGGCGCGACGGGCGTTCCAGCGCCGGTAGATGGGATAGCTGGCATTGTCGTGCCGCCGCCCGAAGGCGTCGCGGATCACGTCGTCGAGCAGCGGCTTCCCTCGCACCGGGTGCGTCGGGGGCGTGAGCAACGCGTGCAGCGCGCCGGCCCGCTCCATGTCCAACCGCACCATCGGCGCGTCCGCGAGTGGTGCGGCGACCAGGTGCACGTCGATGCCGCGATCGGTGAGGCGGCGCGCGACGCCGGCGTGCACCACGTTGCGCGCCGACCAGACGGTGGGGAGCAGCACGGCCACTCTGGGAGCGGGCGCTGCGGGTACCGGCCCGCGCACTGCTCTCGACCCCCGCGGAAGCGCAACTTCAGTCATCGGCGCTCGGAATCGCGAGCCCTCGGCCTTCGACAGGCGCCGCCCCGGCGACCGCACTCGCGAACGATGTGCCGACGATCCACGAGGAAGCGAGACGACTGCCGTCCACAGCGTACTGCCGTATCATGGCGATGAGGGAACGAACGAGCCTGGGCCGAGGAGGTGCGGGGGAACCGCACTGGATGCTCGTGATGCGAGGTGCGAGGCGCACCATCGCCACGGAGCGTTGCCGATGGACCGGAGCAGTCGTGTCAGACGCTCGGCAGGGAGCGCGCGATGTCTCGCCGGATTGCATCGGCGGCTCGCGGCGGGCTCACCCTGCCTGGCCGGGGCGGTACCTCCCCTCTTACGGCCCATCGGCGCGAGCGACGACATCGTCGGCTCGGCGCAGTGTTGCGAGGCAACACACGCTGGTTGAAAGCGCGCCCAATAGTGGGATAGACCTCACCTGCCGTCAACAGGCAGTGCGAACGCCGCTTACGCGTTCCGCCTCGGAGCCGTCGCACATCCTTTGACGCGAAGGGCCTCCGACTCGCCCTCGACCACGTTCGGCGACCGCCGGTGAGTGCGCCGAGACGGGCGTGGCGCACTCGAGCATAGCCCCAGGTGGTGCACCGCCGCCACAATATCGTTGCGCGACGCGCACATCGCCCGGCGTATCGTTCTCCATCGCGCCGCACCGTGCACGCGATCTGCCCGCTCTCATGCTTCAGCCATTCACCGGAGTTCCGCATGCGTGCTCTGACGATCCTCGGTCCCGGCGGCGGCGAGCCGCTCGCCGTGCGCGATGTGGCCGCCCCCGCCCCCAGCGCTGGCGAGGTACTCGTGCAGGTGCGTGCGGCGGGGCTCAACCGCGCCGACCTGCTGCAGAGCGCCGGGCACTACCCCGCCCCACCAGACGCGCCGGCGGATATCCCAGGGCTGGAGTTCGCGGGCGAGATCGTGCGGCTTGGCGCCGGCGTCCGCGAATGGGCGCTCGGAGATCGGGTGTTCGGCGTGGTGGCGGGCGGCGCCCAGGCGGAGCTGCTGGTGACGCATGCGCGGACGCTGGCCCGCGTGCCCGAACGACTCGGGTGGACCGAGGCAGCCGCGGTGCCGGAGGCGTTCGTCACCGCCTACGACGCCCTGGTCGACCAGGCCGAGCTTCGCCCGGGCGAGCTGGTACTGATCCACGCGGTGGCGAGCGGCGTGGGGCTGGCGGCCGTCCAGCTCGCACGCGCCATGGGCGCCCTGCCCTTCGGCACCTCGCGCTCGCCAGACAAGCTCGCAGCCGCACGGGCGCTCGGCATGGTGGACGGGGTGGCGCTCGCGGACGGTCTGACGCCGCTCGCCGACGCGGTGAGCGGCTGGACGGGCGGGCGCGGCGTGGACGTCGTGCTCGATCTCGTGGGTGGTGACTATCTGCCGGCGAGCATGGAGGTCCTGGCTACGCGCGGCCGGCTGATGCTCGTGGGCTCGCTCGCCGGCCG
>DATANT010000492.1:0-5041 GCA_036266115.1 Gemmatimonadaceae bacterium
ACCAGCAGCACGGGCAGGCCAATGGCCTTGAGCAGCAGCGCGAGCGGCACCAGGAACGCGAGCGAGCCGAAGCCCCGAAGCAGGAGCTTGAACAGCGCCCACCGGGCGAACAGCATCTTGAACAGGGCCCACATGGCGGAATGGCCTCAGGTGGCGAGGAGCGGGGCGGGAGTCACCGAGTCCTACGCCGCGGCCACGCCGCTCGTTTCAGGGGACGGCGCGGCCAGCCGGGCGACATCGGCTCGTGGCAGCTCCCTCGAGCTCGCCGCCGGGGTCGGCGCGCCGCCGGCGGTGGCCGGTGAAGTTGGCCGCAGGAGCGCCGCCAGCCCGCCGCCGAGCAGGGCGGCCAGGTCGCGGCCCATGATGGACACCACCCGGGCCGCATGGCCCGCGAGCGCCCCGAGCACCGCCGCCAGCTCCTCCGGTTCCGGCCGGACGTCGGCCTCGCTCAGGGCCGTGAGCACCTCCCGTCGCATGCCCATCACCACGGGCGACGCGAAGGCGATGCTGTTGAACGCCGGCACCCAGCGCGCGCCGATGCCCTCCACCAGCGCCGCCGCCCGGGCGAAGTACACCATCTCGCCGGTGAGCGTGATCGGCCAGTCGTAGAGCGTGGCCATCACCTCCTCCGCCAGGGCACGGGCGGCCTCCTGCGTGGACGCGTCCGAGTAGCCAATGGCGAGCAGCACGCCCACCAGCCGGTCGATCTCGGCGCGCTGGGCGCCGGCGTCCACCAGGTCCAGGGCGTACAGGCCATCCACCACGCCGTCGGCATCCTTGCGGATGCCGGCGAGCACGGTGCGGATGAGGCCGCTGCGGGTGTGACGGGCGACGCGCACGACCATGCCGAAGTCCAGCAGCACCAGCCGGCCGTTGCGCTGCACCAGCAGGTTGCCAGGGTGCGGGTCGGCGTGGAACAGCCCGTCCATGAGCATCATCCGCACGTAGAGCTGGATCACCGTGCGTAGCACGGCCGCGGGATCCACCTGACCGCTGGCCACCAGCGGCCCGATGGCATCCATGCGCACGCCTTCCACGTACTCCATCACGAGCACGCGCTGGCGGGTGAGCGCGGGATACACGCGCGGGATGACGACGCGCGGATCGCCGGCCAGGCTCGCCCCGATGTCGCGGCCGTGCTCCGCTTCCAGCCGGAAGTCCATCTCCTCGTGCACGCCCCGCGCGAACGCCTCCAGCGCGGTGCGGAAGTTCCGCAGGTGTGGGTTGGGCCAGCGTCGGTAGACGAAGCTGGCGATCTGACGGGCGGCCGCCACGTCACGCTCCACCAGCCGCTCCACGCCCGGCCGGAGCGCCTTGACCACCACCTCCTCGCCCTGGTAGCGGGCCCGGTACACCAACCCCAGCGAGCCGGAGGCCAGCGGCGTGCGATCGAACCGCTCGAACACGCTCGCCAGCGGTGCGCCCAGGCTCTCCACCAGCAGTCGCTCCACCGCCGGGAAGGGCGCCCCAGGCACGCTGTCCAGCAGCGTGCCCAGGGCGCTCACGTACGGTTCCGGAATCAGATCGGCGCGCGAGGCGAACACCTGCGCGAGCTTCACGAAGGTGGGGCCCAGGCCGGCGATCGCCAGCGCCAGCCGATCCGCGCGCCGCTGGTGAAAGGCCGCGTCCCGCAGCGCCGGCGCGCCCCACAGCAGCCAGCGGCGTGCGTCCCGTCGGAACGAGAAGCAGAAGGGAAGCAGCCGAAGGACGATGACGAGCGCGCGCATGTAAGATCGGGCGAGAGAAGGGGAGCCGGCCGCGGCGTGCGTGGCCGAGGGCGGGCGTGGCGCCGGCCGGACGGCGCCGCCGTGCCCGCGACGAAGTACCCGGCCCGGCCGCTCCCGGGTCCGTGCGGGCGAGAGTCCGGGCCGGGTTTTTGCCTGATCTCGCCAGAGCGCGCGGTGGCTGCCACCGCGCTTCCACCAAGCTATGGTGCCACCCAGCTCCCACCACACCTGGAGACGCCGGCATGCGATGGACACCGGGAAGACGCAGCTCGAACATCGAGGATCGCCGTGCGGGCGGTGGCATGGGGATGCGGCTCGGCATCGGAGGCACCGTGGTGGTCCTCATCCTGAGCCTGCTCACCGGCCGCAATCTCTTCCAGGAGACTGGCGCGACCGTCGGGCAGGCGCCGGGGCCGGGTGGAGGCGCGCTCACCGCGGAGGACTCCGCCCGCGAGGAGCCGACGGTGCAGTTCGTGTCGTTCGTGCTGGACGACGCGCAGCAGACGTGGGCAAGAGTGCTGCCCGCCGTCGGCGTGCCGTACCAGGAGGCGCGGCTCGTGCTCTTCCGCGATGCCGTGCAATCGGGCTGTGGCACCGCGCAGTCGGCCATGGGGCCGTTCTACTGCCCGGCGGACCAGCGTGTCTACATCGACCTCGGCTTCTACGACGACCTGCGTTCCCGCTTTGGCGCGCCGGGTGACTTCGCGCAGGCGTACGTGCTCGCGCACGAGATCGGCCATCACGTGCAGCACCTGATGGGCACCGATGCCCAGGTGCGCCAGGCGCAGCAGAGCGATCCGCGGCTCGCCAATGAGCTCTCCGTGCGCCTGGAGTTGCAGGCCGACTGCTACGCCGGCGTGTGGGCCCACTCCACCGCCCAGCGGCAGCTGCTGGAACGCGGCGACGCGGAGGAGGGGATGGCCGCTGCGGCCGCCGTCGGTGACGACCGGATCCAGCGTCAGACCACCGGCAGCATCGACGTGGATTCCTTCACCCATGGCTCGTCCGAGCAGCGCACGGCGTGGTTCCAGCGGGGCATGACGACGGGCGATGTGCAAGCGTGCGACACGTTCTCCAGTGGGGGACGCTGACTCCGGGAGCCTCGGGCGAGAGGCGGCCGAGCGTGACCTCGCCCGGCGAGGGCACGGGCCCGCTAGCCGGCCCGGCGCGAGATGCCGAGTGACGATCGCGTGAGCGGCCGCGGGGCCGCGTGGGGCGGCGGAGCGGGGCCTGGCGGGGGCCTGCCACTCGGGGCGCGGACGCTGCGCGAGCGGTTCGGCGCGCTGCGCAACCTGCCCCCATTCCTCGCACTCGTCTGGCAGACCAGTCGGCGACTGACCACCGCCAACCTGCTGCTGCGCCTCGTGCGGGCGCTGCTGCCGGTGGTCACGCTCTACGTCGGCAAGCTGATCATCGACGAGGTGGTGGGGCTTACCCGGCTCGCGGCCCCTCCCGCGAGCCTCCAGGACTGGCTGGCCAGCGGCCTGCTCTACCGGCTCGGCTGGCTGCTCGCCATCGAGCTCGCGCTGGCCGTGCTCTCCGACGCGCTGGGTCGCCTCGTCTCGCTCGTGGATGCGCTGCTCTCGGAGCAGTTCACCAACGTGTCCAGCGTGCGCTTGATGGAGCACGCCGCCACGCTGGATCTGGAGGACTTCGAGGACAGCGAGCTGCAGGACCAGCTGGAGCGGGCGCGGCGCCAGACCACCGGCCGCACGACGCTCATGAGCCAGCTGTTCGGCCAGGCGCAGGACGTGGTGACCATCGCCAGCTTCGCCGCCGGGCTGGTGGTGTATGCGCCGTGGCTCATCGCCCTGCTGCTCGTGGCGCTCGTGCCGGCGTTTCTGGGGGAGGCGCACTTCAACGCGCAGAGCTACACGCTCACCTTCACGCGCACCCCGGAGCGGCGCGAGCTGGACTACGTGCGGCAGACCGGAGCCAGCGTGGAGACGGCGAAGGAGGTCAAGATCTTCGGCCTCAACTCCTTCCTCATCGACCGCTACCGGCAGCTCGCCGACGACTTCTACCGCGCCAACCGCGCACTCGCCCTGCGGCGCGCAGGCTGGGGCGGCGTGCTCACCGCGCTGGGCACGGCGGGCTACTACCTGGCGTACGTCTTCATCGTCTGGCGCACGATCATCGGCGAGTTCACCATCGGCGATCTCACCTTCCTCGCCAGCTCGTTCCTCCGCCTGCGCACGCTGCTCGAAGGCCTGCTCATCGGCTTCTCGCAGGTGGCCGGACAGGCGCTCTACCTGGACGATCTCTTCTCCTTCTTCACCATCGAGCCCGAGATCCACTCGCCCGAGCACCCGCGGCCCTTCCCGTATCCCATTCGCCAGGGCCTCACCTTCCAGGACGTGGGCTTCATCTATCCCGGCGCGGATCGCTGGGCCGTGCGGCATCTGGACTTCACGCTGGCCGCCGGCGAGGTGCTGGCGCTGGTGGGCGAGAACGGCGCCGGCAAGACCACGCTCGTGAAGCTCCTCGCCCGGCTCTACGATCCCGACGAGGGGCGGATCCTGCTCGACGGTCACGACCTGCGGGAGTACGACCTGGACGAGCTGCGCGCCAACCTGGGCGTCATCTTCCAGGACTTCGTGCGCTACCACCTCACGGCGGGCGACAACATCGCCGTGGGGCGCATCGACGCCCGGGGTGACCACGCGCGCATCGAGGCCGCCGCCAGGCAGAGCCTGGCCGACGAGGTGATCCGGAAGCTCCCGCTGGGCTACGACCAGATGGTCGGCAAGCGGTTCCGCACCGGCGTGGACCTCTCCGGCGGCGAGTGGCAGAAGATCGCCATCGCCCGCGCCTACATGCGCGACGCCCAGCTCCTCATCCTGGACGAGCCCACGGCGGCGCTCGACGCGCGCTCGGAGTTCCAGGTGTTCCAGCGCTTCAAGGAGCTGAGCGAGGGCAGGACGGCGGTGCTCATCTCGCACCGGTTCTCGAGCGTGCGCATGGCGGATCGCATCCTGGTGCTGGCGGACGGCGAGATCGAGGCGGCGGGCACGCATGAGGAGCTGCTCGCGCAGCGCGGCCGCTATGCGGAGCTCTTCGAGCTGCAGGCCGCCGGCTACCGCTGACCGGCCAGGCGCCTGGCCGGTCAGGCGCTGGCCGCCCCACTCGGCGCACCGCCCGCGCGCTGCGCCGCTCCGGGCGGCGCGAATCCGATGACGGGCGGCGCTCGTCGTTCGCGATCGTCCCCGCATGCTCGCCGCCGTCCGCTCCGCCGCCATCCTCGGCATCGACGCCTACGTGGTGACGGTGGAGGTGGATGTCGCGCGCGGGTTGCCCCAGTGGACGATGGTCGG
>DATANT010000493.1:0-3186 GCA_036266115.1 Gemmatimonadaceae bacterium
GCATGCCCGTCCACCGGATTGGCGGTCTCCAGCTGATCGTCCACCACCCGCCAGACGAGCACGAACGTCCGCGCCTGCCCGCCCACCTCGATGGTGTACAGCAGCTGCCCGCCGGTCCGGAACTCCAGCAGGGTGCCCGGCTGCAGCTCCAGCGCCGACTCGGCGCGCAGGAGCCGCCAGGCGCCCAGCAATCGCGCCTCCCACCGCCCGCCCGCCGGCTGCGGATCGATCATCCGGCGCTACCGGCGTCGCTCATCGCGCGCCCGGTCACGGTCACGGTGGAAACACCGATGCGATGCGCGGCACGGCGTCGAGGAGCTGACTGGTGTGCGTGGTGTCGTACTCGATGGTGAGCACACTCAGGTTGCCATCGCGCAACGCCGCCTTCACGTAGCGCATGCGCCCGTCCACGCGGCGCGTGACCACGAACCGGTCGCCGGCTGGCATGGTTCCCGCCGCCGCGTCATTCCCGCCCGCCTCCTGCTGGAAGATGTGGCGGAGCGCGGCGCTGTCGGCGTCGCCGTCCACCTCCGCCGTCATGGTCACCCGTCCGTCCGCCGAGGCGAAGCGCTGCCCCTCACCGGTGGCGGTGCCGCCGAGCGGCTGCATGAGGGACGCGGGATACGCCACCACGAACTCCGGCCGCTGGTGGCGATGGATCCCGTAGCCATCTCGCTCGAGCGCAGCGAGCGCCTCCCGCTGCAGCCGCTCGCGCTCGTCGGCGAACCGGTCCGAGGGATGGCGCGACTCGCACGCCGCGAGAAGTGGCAGGAGGAGCGACGCGCCCGCCAGCGTCATCCAACGCGGGCTCACGGTGCCTCTCCGGCTGCTTCGCGCAGCTCGGCGAACAGCCGCGCGAGCGCGGCGCGATCGTAGTGCGCATTGAGCCCGCTGGGGTTGGGCAGCACCCAGACGCGCGTGTGGCCGATGGTGCGCGCCTGCGCCCCCAGCCCGGCCTCCGCTTCGCCGAACGCCGTGCGATACGCGCCGATGCCCAGCACGGCCAGCCAGCGCGGGCGGTAGTGGCGCACCTTCACCGCCAGCCGCTCACCACCCGCCAGGTACTCCTCCGGCCGCAGCTCGCTGGCCACCGGGGTGGTGCGCGGCACGACGTTCGTGATGCCGTACCCCAGGGGCAGCAGTTCGCGCTCCTCCCACGGCGCGAACAGGCGCGGCGTGAAGCCGCCCTCGTGCAGCGCAGGCCAGAAGCGATTGCCGGGGCGCGCGAAGTGGTGCCCGGTGGCCGCCGTGTAGAGCCCGGGATTGATGCCGCAGAACAGCACGTGGAGGTCGGGCGCGATCACGTCGTCCACCGTGCGGTCCACCGCCGCCAGCAGCTCCTGGCGGGTGGGCCGATGCGGGCGTGGCGGGGCGGCGGGACGAGCGGGACGTTCCATGCGCGGCGGATCGAGGCCGGAGGCGAGCGGCGGGGATGACGGGGAATCTAGCGTGACGGCGACGGGCTTCGAGCGGCCCGCGCCGTGCGCTGGCGAGCGGTGACTGGCGACTGGCGCGAACGGGGCGCATCCGGAGATACTTCGGGCACGGCCGCGCCCATCGCACCAGAGGAGATCGCGCGGCCGCCCAACCGCGTGTCTCATTTTCCCGGTGTCATACGTTGAAGAAGACGCTGAAGCACATTCTCGCTGAGTACGGCCGGGTGGCCGTGGTCGTCTACCTCGCCATCTTCACGGCGGTGCTCGGCGGCTTCTGGATGGCGATCCGCCTGGGATGGCAGCCCTCCAGCGCGACCGGCACGGTGGGCGCGTTCACCGCCGCCTACCTGGCCACCAAGGTCACGCAGCCGCTCCGGATCGCGGCCACGCTCGCCATGACCCCGTTCATCGCCCGCGCATACGAGCGCCTGCGCGGCCGCGCGACCGCCGCTCCGGTGGACCAGGCCTAACGAACGCCCGTGAGCGGCGCGCCGCGCCACGCGCGCTGCTCGCCCCGCCGCTCACTCCGGCGCGCGTCCCGGGCTTCGCGGGCGCGCGCCCTGCTCCACGCTGTCCCGCCGCCGCTGCTCGGCCACCGAATCGGCGCGCGCCCGGATCCGCGCCATCCGCCGCTGTACGTCCGCGTTCAGCGTGCTGTCGCGCCGACGCGACGCGGCCGACGGTCCGCCGCCAGGCAGGCCCACCGGAATGGACACTCCGCCGCCAACGGAGGGCGGCGCCGCGGGGCTGGACGAAGGCTGGGCACCGCCCAGCCGCGGCCCGGTGCTCCCCGCGCTGCCAGCGTCGCGCACAACGCCCGCGGCCATCGCCTCGAGCACCGAGTCCCGCTGGGCGCGGGTGAGCGTCCCCCCGTCGCGGCCCGGGCCCACCCGGTCCTCCAGGCACGGCGGCCAGCAGACGGGGGCGCGCGACTGTTCGATGGCCCCGCCCGCCGATGGCACGGCGGGCAGCGGCAGTCGCCGCGGCGCGGCGCCAGGGGTGGCGCGGGGCGCGCCGCCACCGGCGGCGGTGTCGCGCGGCGGCGCGCCTCTGGGGGCCGCGGGGACCGGAGCGGCGGGCGCGCGCGGCGTCGGGCGCGCGCTCGGCACCGTCGGCTCGGCGGCCGAGGGTAGAGGGGGGGCCGGCTCGGGCGGCGCCTCCGCCGGCGTCACGAACAGGAGCTGCTCCGGGGCCGCCGTCGATCGATCCTCGTCGCCCGCGTCAGTGGACGATCGGGGGACGAGCACTCCAGAAAAGGTCAGGAAGGCGGCGATCGTCAGCACCAACGCCGCCGGAACCCCACCCAGCTCGTCCCACCGTCCTCGCCACCCCCTTCTGGGCAGCACGAAGGTCAGCGGGAGCCGACGGCGCACTCGGCGAGCTCGGCGCGCGGTGCCGGGCTCGACGCGAGGCTCGACGTCGAGCTCAGGGCCGGGTGGCACTACCCGCGGGGGCATGGGGGACGAACGGAGCGGGAACGAGGCACAACCAGATGGACACCCGGCGCGGGACCGGAGGTTCCCGGGCGGCCCGGACGAGAAGCGCGCCCTCAGGCGAGCGGGGGGCCGCCGGGCGGGCCGGCTGGGCGACCCGGGCGCAGGGCCGCCCACGCCGGTGGATCACTGGCGGGAAAGCTCTCCTCCGACGCCTCCTCGACGTCGTCGGGCGGCGGGCTCGGCTGCGTTTCCGCATCGGCATCGCGCTTCGCCGCTGTCCGTTCCTGGTGTCGGTCGTCGCGTGCCAAATCCAC
>DATANT010000494.1:0-39944 GCA_036266115.1 Gemmatimonadaceae bacterium
CTCCAGGTGGTGCCCCGATCGGTGGAGCGAGCCACCACCACGTCGCGCACGTTGCCCTGGGCCACCTCGCGCCACGCCACGTACACCGTGCCGTCCCCGGCGGCGGCGATCGCCGTGCGGCAGCACGGGCAACTCTCGCCCGAGCCCACGCGCACGTTGGGAGCCCAGGTGCGCCCGCCATCGGTGGAGTGCGTGAGGAACGTGGCCGACCTGCCCAGGCGGCCGTCCAGCCAGGCCACGTAGATGGTACCGTCGGGCGCCACGTGGAGCGCGTGGAAGTTGTGCGAGCCGAAGTCCTCGCCGCCGTCGGTGACGGTCACCGGCGCCGTCCACGTGCGTCCACCGTCGGTGGAGCGCACGTGGCGCAGCGCGCTGGCCGGGAACCGCCGGCCGGGCACCAGCTTGCCCACCACGTACAGCGCGTGCAGCGAGCCGTCGGCCGCGTAGGCCAGCTTGGGCGGCGCCTCGCCGTGCGGCTCCACCGGGCCCAGCGTGTCGCGCAGCTCCACGGGCGCGCCGTCGGCCACGCTCACGTACAGCCGGCCGTCGCTCCCGCTGTCCGGCGCGGACACCCAGGCCGTGGCCTGCTCGCCGTTGGCGTCCACGGCCACGATCGGCGCCGCGCCCACCCCGCCCGCGGCGTGCACCGTGCTCGCCGGCTCCAGCGTGACGTCGGCGGCCGGCTCGCACGCGGCCAGCAGCAGCGCCACCGGCGCCAGCGCGGCGCCCAGCGAGTATCGCACCAAGGTTCGCGTGGCCATCGTCAGCGCTCCCATACCAGGCGCATGCCGGCGAACACCGACCGCGGCTGCCCGGGGTTGTACTGCTCGCGCTGGAACGGGTCGAAGGCGGCGATCTCCGCGTACCGCTTGCCGAGCAGGTTGGTGGCGCGCACGAACAGCTCCGCGTTGGGGGTGACCAGGTAGTTGGCGTGGGCCGCGAGCAGGTCGTAGCCGCCGTATTCGTGGGTGTTGGCCGCATCCATGGCGTAGCGCCCCGTGTGCGACCATTCCAGTGCCAGACGTCCGTCGCGCAGCACCGGCGGCGCCCAGGTGATCAGCGCACTCGCCAGGTCGCGCGGCGCAGCCTCCAGGTCGTTGCCGCTGTAGCTCACTTCGGGCACCGCCGGCGTGGTGCCGGTGGCCGGCCGCGCCGCCTGCGGCACCCACGTCACGTAGCGCTGCGTGCCCACGCTGTACGAGGCGTCCAGGCGCAGGTTGGCGGGGAGCAGCACACCGCCGCTCACCTCCACCCCGCGGTGGCGCGTGCGGCCGGCGTTGCTCGCCACCCTGAGGTTCTCGGCGGTGGTGAAGTTGAAGATGTCGTTGCGGATGGTCATGTCGTACGCGGACAGCTGGTACACCAGGCGGCCGGCGGCCTCGCCGCGCACGCCCAGCTCGTAGCTGTCCACCGTCACCGGCCGCAGCCCCACCGTGTTCTCGGCGGAGTTCTGCTGGAACAGCTGTCCCTGCGACGGCGCGCGGAACCCGTGCCGGTACGAGGCGAACAGGTTGGCCTGCGGGCGCAGGTTGTAGGTGAGCCCCACCTTGGGGCTCAGGTGCGTGTAGGTGAGCGTGGTGTCGGCCGGCCGGCGGTGCGGCCCGGTGGCCAGCGGCGCGAGGTGGCTGCCGTACTCGTAGCCGGTGAGGTCCCAGCGCACGCCGGCGTCCAGCCGCAGCCTGGGCAGCGGCGTGAGCTCCACCTGCAGGTACGGCGACGCGGCGCGGTAGGTCACGTCGTAGTCGTAGTGCGTCTCGCCCACCGTGTAGCTGGCCCACACACCGTTCTCCGGCGAGGTCACCACCTGCTGCGCCACGAAGCTCCCCGGGCTGTAGTCCAGGTCCACGCCGGCGATCACCCGCGCCTGCAGCGGCACGAAGTCCCGGCGGTACTTGGCCAGCATGCCCAGCGAGCGGCTGCGCGTGTCCCACACCTGCGGGTCGTACGAGAGCTGCCACGAGGGGATGAGCGCGAGCGAGTTGTAGCGCGCGTACGGCGTCACGCTCCACAGGGCGGGCCCGCGCGCCTGCTCCACCGCCGCCGACAGCCGCACGGCCTGCACGTCGCGGAAGGCGATGGGCGCCCGGTTGAACGACGGTAGCGTGTCGAACATCGCCAGCCCCACCGTCGGCACGTCCTGCTGGTCGATGTTGGACGCGGTGAGCACCGTCTTCACGGTGAGGCCGCTCGCGCCCACGTAGTCCCACCGCGCCGAGCCGCTCTGCCGGTCGTAGGCCGCGCCGTCCTTCCAGCCGTCGGAGCGGGTGAGGTTGAGGTCCAGCCGCACGCCGTGGCGACCAGCGGTGGTGCCGCCGCTCGCGAGCAGCCGGCCGTAGCCGTAGGCGCCTCCCTCCATGCTCGCTTCCACGGTGGGTCGCGTGGGCGCGGGGCGGCTGAGCACGTTCACCACGCCGCCAATGGCGTCGCTGCCGTAGAGCGCGGTGCCCGGGCCCTTGAGCACCTCGATGCCGCCCGACTGCGGGATGTTCACCTCGTACAGCGCGTTGTGGTTGAAGAAGCCGGTGGCGCGCGTGGGCACGCCGTCCTCCAGGTAGAGGTACATCGGCTTGGTGGTGATGGGCTGCCGGATGGCCATGCTGTGCCCCTCACCCGACAGCTCGGACACGTGCACGCCGGGCAGCCGGTTCATGATCTGCGCGGGGTGCGCGGCCCGGCTGCGCCGCACCTCGGCGCCGTCCAGCACGTCGATGGTGGCCGAGGCGTCGGTGCGGCGCTGCACCTCGCGCGACGCGCTCACCACCGTGGGCGCGAGCAACGCGGCCTGCTCGCCGAGCGCGAAATCGGCCGTGGCCGAGCCGCCAGCGGCGATGGTGAGCGCGTACCGGGCGGTGGCCAGCCCCACGCGCTGCGCGATCACCACGTAGGGGCCGTCGGCCACCCCGGTCACCTGGTAGCGGCCGTCGGCCCCGGTCACGGCGCCCTGGCGCGTGCCTTCCAGGCGAACGGTGACGTCGGCCAGTGGGAGCTGCGTGGCGGCGCTCACCACGCGCCCCTGGATGATGCCCGCGTCCTGGGCGTGGAGGGCGGTGGGGGCGGCGAGCGCGAGCAGGCAAGCGGCCAGATGGCGGACGCGCCGCCGGCCCGGCCCGGGGGCCGGGGTGCTGGAACGGACCATGGTCATGGGATGGAGCACCGGAGTGCGCTGGAGTACGCTGAGCGGACGCTCCGCCGGCCGTGGCGGCCCGGTGCCGTGGCGCGGGTGCGCCGGGCGTGGAGCGTGGGGACGTGATGGGGAGCCGGGCGTGGTCGCCCGGACTCGGCTCAGCTCAGCGCCGGTGGCCCGTTGGCGAACGGCAGGACGTGGTGGGCGCGCGCGCGGGGGGCGGTCGCGACCAGCACGAGCGGCCGCGTCTCCTGCTCCACCACGGCCACGAGCGCCACGCGCGGCATGGCCACCGCGCCCAGCGGGGCCGCCGTGCAGCACGTGCCCAGGCAGGCGCAGCGCGGCGGCGTGGCGTCGTCCGCGCTCGGGGCCGCGGCCTCCGCCACGGCGGCGCCGGTGGCGTGGCGCGCAGCCGACTGGTGCGCCGTCGCCTGACGCGTGCCCGCGTGGGTGGCCATCGCGCCATGGTGCCCGCCCTGGGCCCCGCCCATGCCGGCGAGCACCGCCAGCGCCGGGTCGTGCGCGGCGCACGCATGCAGCCGGAGCGGCTCGCCCACCACGAGGGTGAGCAGCACGCCCATGAGCAGGGCGCTCCAGCGGCGCATCCGGGTCGACGGCATGGTGGACAATCTATCGCCCACGGAATTTCCGGCCAGCAGGGGAATCTGCCCCTGGGTGTGCGGGAATGGCTGACGTCGCCCGCGCGCGCCGGCTACCATTCCCGGTACGCCCATGCGCACTCCACCCATCTCCCCGCGCCGGCCGCGCCGCTGGTGTCGCCTCTGGTCGCGCCCATTGCTGGCCGCGCTCCTCACGCTCGCGCCGGTGGCCATCGCGGCCGCCCAGCCGGCGGCCGGCGACGACCCGCGCGCCCGGCAGCTGGCCGAACGCGCCACGGCGCGCCGAGCGCAGCAGTTGGCCGATACCGCGCTCCGGGACTATCGGGCCGTCGCCCGCGGCTATCTCACCTTTCTGGCGCAGGTGGGCGAGGGCTTCCCCGAGCCGCCGCGCGTGGTGAAGGCCGACGAGCTGGCGCTGGAGGTGTACTGGAAGGCACCGGACCGGAGCAAGCAGGTGCTGGTGGGCCAGCGCGACACCCTGCTGCTGCCGGCCGACGTGGGCTACTACCGCGACCGCTACGGCATCGTGCAGAACAACTTTGCCGACCGCATCCGGCTGGGCGACGGCAACGACGTGCGCGACGTGCCGCACCCGCTCTCGGCGATCGGCCTGCGCGAGTACCACTTCACGCTCGGCGACTCCATCACCATCCGCACGCCGGGGCGCGCCATCGCGGTGTACGAGCTGCGCGTGCGTCCGGTGGACGAGCGGCAGCCGCGGGCCGTGGGCACGCTCTACGTGGATCGCGAGACGGCCGCCGTGGCGCGCATGGCGCTCACCTTCACGCGCGCGGCCATCCTCGACAAGCGCATCGAGACGCTCACCGTCACGCTCGAGAACGGGCTGGTGGACGGGCGCTTCTGGCTGCCGTACCGGCAGGAGCTCGAAGTCGCGCGCACCAGCAGCTGGCTGGACTTCCCGGCGCGCGGCATCATCCGCGGGCGCTGGCAGGTGGCCGACTACCAGGTGAACGTGGGCCTCGCGGACGCCTTCTTCACCGGCCCCGAGATCGTCTCGGCGCCGCCCTCCTCGCTGCGCCGCTACGCGTTTCCGGGCAGCGTGCTGGACTCGCTGCCGGGCGACGTGGTGGTGGCGCGCGAGGAGGACGTGCAGCGCGTGCGCGCGCAGGCCGAGGCGCTGGTGCGCGAGCGGGCGCTGGCCCGCGCCACCAGCGGCCCGGCGCTCTCGGCGCGCCGCGTGTCCGACTTCGTGCGGGTGAACCGGGTCGAAGGGCTGGCGCTGGGGCTGGGCACGCGCTGGCGCCCGGCGCCGCGCCTCTCGCTCGCCGTCTCGGCGCGCTACGGGCTGAGCGACGAGCAGCTCAAGGGGCGCGTGGCGCTGGGCCGCACGCGGTCCGACGGCCGCCAGGTGGACCTGTTCGCCGAACGCGCCCATCGCGACGCGAGCGACGTGGCCGAGCGCTCGCTCGTGGTGAACACGCTGGCGGCGCAGGAGTTCGGGAGCGACTACACGGAGCCCTACGAGGTGCGCGCCGCTGGGCTCGGGGCCACGCTGGGCGAGCGCTGGGGCGTGCGCTGGCGCGCGGAAGGTGCCTACGAGCGCCATCGCGCGGTGCAGGTGAACGCCACGCCCGCCAACGGGCAGTACGCGCGCACCATCCCCGCCGCCGCGCTCCTCGGCCCGCGCCTCTCGCTGTTCGCCGAGCGGCCCACCGCGGCCGGGCCGTGGGGGACGTCGCTGCGCGTGAACGGCGAGCTGCGTGGCGGCTGGCTGGACGGCGACGACGCTGCGGGCACGACGCCCGACGCGCGCTTCGTGCGCGGCGCCGTGGTGGGCGAGGCCGAGCGCGCGTTCGACCCCGGCCGGCTGGTGCTGCGCACCATCGTGGCCGGCGTGGTGGGGGCGGACGCGCCGGCGCAGCAGCTCGTCTACCAGGGCGGCCCGGTGAGCGGGCCTGGCTACCGGTACCACGAGCTCGCCGGCCGCATGGGCGCCAGCCAGCGGGTGGAATGGCGCACGCCGGTGCCCTTTCCCTCGCTCCCGCTCGGCCGCTACGGCCGCACGCCGGGCACCATGACGCTCGCGCCGTACGCGCATGCCTCGTACGTGGGCCGGCCGCCGCTGGAGGAGCCGCGTGCCGAGGGCGTCTACCCGGCGCTCGGCGTGGGCGGGCTGTTCTTCTTCGACCTGCTGCGCGTGGACGTCGCGCGCGGCCTGCGCGACGGGCGGTGGACGTTCAACATGGACGTCGCGACGACGCTGTGGGGGATCCTGTGATTCCCTGAGTGCTCCGGGTGGAGTAGGCCACCCGTTCTGGTGATGCCGCGCGAGCGCAGCTCATGCCTGTCATCCCGGGCGGAGTGGGCCTCTCCTCTCCTGTCATCCCGAGCGGAGCGGCCCGGAGGGCCGCGCAGTCGAGGGATCTACTGTCCGTGGTGACGGGGCCGGCCACGACCCCGGGGACCTTAGATCTCTCGACTCGCTGCGCTCGCTCGAGATGACAAACGCAGGGGGCTGCGCTCGCTCGGGACGGCACGACCGGGCAGCCCACCACGGCGCCGTCTCGTCCCGCCTACCTGCCGCCCTGGTCGCTGGCCACCCACGCCGTGTACCACAGGTCCCGCAGCATCGTGGCGCCGGCCGCCAGCCGCTCGGCGGCGAACTGCTTGTTGGCGGGCGAGGTGCTGCGCGCGTTGAACGGCTCGCGCTTGTCCAGCGCGTAGAGCTCCTCCACCAGGCCGTTGGACTCCTCGAGGTAGGCCAGCACCGACTCGCGCAGCGGCACGCGCCGCGTGGGCTGGCGGGCCACGAGCGGCTGGATGTCGGCGAGCTTCACCCGCGCTTGCACGAACGCGGACTCGAAGCGCGAGTGCATCTGCCGGTCGGTGGCGTAGCCCTTCGGGTTGTCGCCCGTCCACCCGTTGTAGTGGATGGTGGTGTGGTGCGGGTTGGCGGCGTCGGCCACGTAGTGCCCCAGGATGCCCGCATCGTTCACGATGCGCTGCTCGATCCACCCGCGCGTGCGGGCGTTGGGCGCCTTGCGCCAGAGCGCGAAGTCGATGCGCAGCCGCTCGGTGAGCTCCAGGATGCGGTACGGCAGCAGCCCGGCCTTGGTGGCCTCCACGTCCGCCTTCGCGAGCCGCTCCACGTAGCCGTACCGATCGCGCGCCTCGAGCGCGCGCGGCGGCAGCAGCTCCAGATCCACGAAGTGCTCGGCCGCCGCCGCGGCGTCCTGCGCGCCGTCCAGCACCTGGGAGCCGCGTTCGCGCCACCGGTCGGGCTCGGGGTTCAGGTACGCGAGCTGGGGCGCCGCGTCCCGGAAGAAGCGCGGCATGTCGGCGGGCAGGGCGGCGGCTGCCGCCTGCGCCGCCATGCGGTGCCCCGCGTCGCCCCACCGGCGCGCCGCGGTGGGCCGCGCGGCGGCGTCGGGCACCACGGTGGCGGCGGTGGCCGCGATGAGCGCGGCGGCCACGCCGCCCAGCAGCAGGCGGCGGCGCGTCAACGGAGCTCCAGCGTCCACTCGACGGGCATCTCGGGGTCCAGCGAGTCGCGCACCGAGCAGTACTTGTTCACGGAGAGGTCGATGGCGCGCTCGGCGTGGACGCGCTCGATGCCCGCACCGCTGATGGTGAACGCGAGCACCGCGCGCGTGACGCGCGCCGGCGTGGCGTGGGCGCGCTCGCCGGTGGCCTGCACCTGCAGCGAGGCCACCGGGGTGCGGCGCTTGGCGAGGATCTCCACCACGTCGATGGCGGCGCACGCGGCGAGCGCGCCGATCAGGGTGTCCACCGGGCTGGGGCCGGCCTTGGCCTCGCCATCCACGTGGAGAATGGGGCTGCCGGCGCGGCTCACCTCCATGTGCTGGCCGCCGGCCCACACCACGTCCACGCGGGCGGGGGGCTTGCCGGGGCTCGGCGTCGTCGCTTCGGGCGCCACGGTGTTCGGTTCGGTCATCGAATGATCCCCGTCATGTGATCCTCGTCATCTGGCGATGGGGACGCGGACGGCGTTGCCCCACTCCGTCCAGCTTCCGTCGTAGTTGCGCACGCGCGAGTAGCCCAGCAGGTAGGTGAGCACGAACCACGTGTGCGACGAGCGCTCGCCGATGCGGCAGTAGGCCACCACGTCGTCGGTGGGGTTGAGGCCGATCTCCTGCTCGTAGATGGCGCGCAGCTCGTCGGCGCTCTTGAACGAGCCGTCCGGGTTGGCGGCGCGGGCCCACGGCACGTTGCGCGCGCCCGGAATGTGTCCGCCGCGCATGGCGCCCTCCTGCGGATAGTCGGGCATGTGCAGCTTCAGGCCGGTGTACTCGTCCGGCGAGCGGACGTCCACCATGGGCCGGTTGGCTTCCATGTGCCGCCGGACGTCGTCCATGAAGGCGCGGATGGCCGAGTCGGAGCGCTCCGGCGCCACGTACGCGGTGGCCGGGAAGCGCGGCACCTCGGTGACCATCGGCCGGCCCTCCAGCTCCCACTTGGTGCGCCCGCCATCCATCACGCGGGCATTGGTGAAGCCGAAGAGCTGGAACACCCAGAAGGCGTACGTGGCCCACCAGTTGTTCTTGTCGCCGTAGAACACCACCGTCGTGTTCTCGTCGATGCCCTTGCCGCGCAGCAGCGCCTGGAACTGCTCGCGCGACACGTAGTCGCGCATGAGGTGGTCGTTCAGGTCCTCGTGCCAGTCCACCTTCTGCGCGCCGGGGATGTGCCCCATGTCGTAGAGCAGCACGTCCTCGTCGCTCTCGATGATGCGGAGCGTGGGATCGTCCAGGTGTTGGGCGAGCCACTCGGTGCTCACCAGCATCTCGGGGCGCGCGTAGCCCTTGCGGACGATCGCGGGATCCGGTGCGGCGGAAGCGGGAGCGGATGCGTTGGCGGTGGTCATGCCACGGTCCTCGGTGAAGGGAGTCGGGCGCCTGCGGTGCACCCGGACTGCATTGGAGAAGTATATGGAACGCGGCACGGGGAAACAGTCGCGTGGCGCGACCCACGCGCCACGCCGCCGGCCGGGCGCGCGCCCTCAGCCGATGCGCGTGCCGTTGGCCACCGCGCCATCGGCGGTGTCGGTGCCCAGCAGGATCACGTCGTCGGCGGCCGGCATGGCGCCCAGCACGAGCACCTCGCTCACGTATCCCGCAATGCGGCGCGTGCCGATGTTGGTCACGGCGATCACCTGCCGCCCCACCAGCGCCGAGGGCGTGTAGCGCAGGGTGAGCTGCGCGCTGCTCTGCTTCACGCCGAGCTCGGCACCGAAGTCGATGCGCATGCGGATGGAGGGCTTGCGCGCCTCGGGCGGGGAGGGCTCCGCGTGCAGCACGGTGCCCACGCGAATGTCGAGATCGAAGAAGTGCTGTGGCGTCGGCATCGGGTGTGATCGGGGTACGGATCCGGGGTACCGTGGAGCGGGCGCGAGCCCCCGGGGAACGATAAGTTTAGGCGAACGTCACGTGAGATGCGCCGTGCCGAGGATGGCGCGCGCTCACCTGGCACCAGACTGCCAACGGACCTGCCGATGGCGCAGCGTCACCCCACGGATCACATGACCGAGCCGGCGAGCGGCGAGCGGGCCGCGCGGTCATCGGGAGAGGCGGCCGCGAAGCCGGCGCCCTCCACGTCGGGCGAGATCGCGCACGTCTCGGGCGCGGCCATCGTCTACCGGCTCTCGGACGTGGGCTACGGCATCCGCCTGGATCAGGCGCTGGACCTGCTGGCCACCTCGGCGCCCGAGCGCGTGCGGCCGGTGCGCGGCGAGGGGCAGGCCATCCAGATCCCCAACCCGCCGATCACGGTGGTGCTGGGCACGGAGATCATGGCCGTGCAGGAGTGGCGGCTGGAGGTCGAGGTCTCGGCCCGCATCTTCGACTTCGGCGTGATCTCGCTGCGCGTGCGCATCCCCACCCCGGGCGAGCTCTCGTGGCGCGAGTTCACGGACTTCGGCACCGCCGTGGACGACCCGGCGGTGGTGCACGAGTTGTTCGAGCAGCACCTGCGGCTGCTCATGAGCCGCATCGCGCCGGCCATCGACCGCCCCGAGGTGGCGCCGGTGACCGAGGACTACATCGTCTACCGGGTGAACCGGCTCATCGGCACGGCGGGCGAGACGCTGAGCACCGACGCGCTGCGCGACGTGGACGTGGTGCCCCTGCTGCTCAACGAGCAGCGCCCGCTCTCGGCCGATGCCCGGCGCGAGCTGCTGCCGCACCGCTTCTCGTACTACGCGGACGACCTCGCGCTGCTCACCTGGAACAACGCCCTGGTGGTGGAGCCGGCGCTGCACGACACGGACGTGCAGTTCATCCTGGAGTTCGCCAACGCGCAGCTGCTGGAGCTGCGCTACTACGACGCGCTGCTGGACGCCGAGCTGCCCCTCATGTACGACCGCATCGCGAACACGCGCAGCCAGCGCGTGGCCTTCCTGGGACGCGGCTACGCGCCCATGCTGGGCCAGCTGCAGACGTTCGTGGCCGATTCCACCGAGCTGGTGGAGCGGGTGGAGAACTCCCTCAAGGTCACCGACGACGTCTACCTGGCGCGCGTCTACTCGGCCACGCTCGAGATCTTCCGCGGCCCCGCCTGGCGCGCCGGCATCGACCGCAAGCTTCGCATCATCCGCGAGACGTACGCCATGCTGCAGGGCGAGGCGCAGGCCGGCCGCGCCGAGGCGCTCGAGCTGTCCATCGTGCTGCTGATCGTGGCGGAGATCGTGATGGCGCTCATCCGGGGGTAGCGCGTCGCTCAGGGGGGCGTGACGTGTGGCGCGCAACTTTCGCGCGGCCGGCGCGTACGCCTACGTGACCCGGTCATGCGCGACGTACGCCCGACCGGCACCGCCACTCTGGAGGACGGCATGGCAGGACAGGGTTCCACCGGCAACGTGATCGCCGCGCTGGCGAGCTTCTTCATCCCGGGGCTCGGGCAGCTCATCCAGGGGCGCCCGATCAAGGCCGTGCTCATGTTCGTGCTGGCCGCCGCCCTCTGGGTGGTCTGGCTCGGCTGGATCATCCACCTGTGGTCCATCCTGGACGCCGCGAGCTTCAAGCCCCACCGCGCGTAGTGGCGCCCGGCGCCCGGCGCGCTGCCGCGCGGCATCAGCGGTCCGCGGTCGCCACCTCGCGCATCCATCGCTCCACGTCCGCCGCCACCAGCTCCCACCCCGGCTCGGCCACGATCATGTGGCCGTGCCCCGCGTACTCCCACACCGGGCACCCGTAGCGCCGGCCGAGCGCTCGGCCCACCCGCGGCGCGATCATGCGGTCGTCGGTGGCCACGATGGAGAGCATGGGGCAGCGCACGGCCGCCGCGTCCACCCGCACCCGCCCCAGCGACATCTCGCGCGAGGCGCGCCCGCTGTCCGCGATGAGGCGCGCGTGGATGGCCGCCCGCTCCGCCGGCGGCAGCCGGTTCATGGTGAGCGCGGCGTGCTCGGCGAGCGAGCTGCCGAGCGGGCGGCTGCCCAGCAGCGCCGGGATGTGCCGCATCTGCCGCAGCACGAGCCGCGGCGTGGCCACCGGGATCCCCGCCGGCGGGGCGGAGCAGACGAGCACCGCCGCGCGCACCGCGCCAGCGGCGGCCACCAGCTGCGCGAGCAGCCCGCCCATGGAGTGGCCGATCACCACCGGCTGGCCGAGCAGGCGGGCCGCGTCCAGCGTGTCGGCCGCGTAGTCCGCCATGCTCACGCGGCCCATGGCCGCCACCGCGCGACTGCCCGGGCGCCCGCGCAGGTCCAGCGCGGCGGTGCGCCATCCTCGCGCGGCGAACCAGCGCTGCCATGCCTCGAACACCCAGGCGCCGGCGAAGAGGCCCGGCACGAAGAGCACCGGTGGTCGGGCCCACGCGGCGGCGTGGGCCTCGTGTGCGGGCCCCGGCTCCATCACCGCGAGCCGCAGCCCACCCGGCGTGAGCCGCGCCTCGTCGACCAGGCGCACGGTGGCGGCGCTCACGCCCGCGCCACCTTCTCCAGGTCGCGCTCCCGGCCGGCCATCAGCAGCGCATCGGCCGCGGTGAGGCGGCGATCCGGGTCCGGCACCGGCACCAGCACGCCCGACTCCATGTCGCGCAGCGCCAGCACCTGCACCCGGTAGCGCTGCCGCAGGTTCAGCTCGCGCAGCGTCTGGCCCTCCCACGCCGTGGGCACGTCCATCTCCTGCACCGAGAAGCCGGGGCCCAGGTTCACGTAGTTGAGCAGCCCCGCCGGCCCGGAGAGCCGGTGGCCCAGCCCGATGGCGCTGTCGCGCTCGGGGAACACCGTCTCGGTGGCGCCCTGGGTCTCCATCACGCGCGCGTGCTCCACGCTCACCACCTTCACGTAGACGATGGTGACGCCCAGGTCCTTGAGGGCCAGCGTGGCGAGGATGCTCGTCGCGATGTCGTCGCCCACGCTCACCACCGCGGCGTCGGCGCCGACGCACCCCGCCTTCTCCAGCACCGCGCGCTCGGTGGCGTCGCCCACCACCGCGCGCTCGATGAGCGGCGCCATGCGATCCACGCGCGCGCCGTCCGAGTCCACGGCCACCACCTCGTGCCCCGCGGCGGCCAGTGTCTCGGCGATGCTCGCCCCGAAGTTGCCGAGTCCCACGATGACGAAACGTTTCATGTTGTCCGGAGAAGGATGGCGACGTCCATCAGCCCACGGCGACGTCTTCGTGCGCGAAGCGCATCTCCACCGCGCGACCGCGCAGCGCGATGGCCGCTCCCGCCGAGAGCAGCCCCACGCGGCCCACGAACATCAGCACCACGAGCACGAGCCGCGCCTCCGGCACGAGCGTGGGCGTGACGTCCATGGAGAGCCCCGTGGTGCTGAGCGCGCTCGTGGCCTCGAACATGAACGGCAGGAACGCCGCCTGTCCGACCGCTCCCGGCTCCACGGCGATGAGGATGAAGAAGAACACCACGAGCACCGACCCGCCGATCACCGTCACCGACATGGCGCGCTGCACCGTCTCGGTGGGCACCGAGCGGTCCCACAGGTTCACGTACTCCTCGCCACGCAGCCGGGCCCACGCGTAGCGCAGCACCAGCGCGGCGGTGGTCACCTTCACGCCGCCCGCGGTGGAGCCCGGCGCGCCGCCCACGAACATGAGCAGGATGAGGGCGAAGGCCGTGGGCGAGGTGACGGCGCCGTAGTCCAGCGTGTTGAACCCCGCCGTGCGCGAGGCCGCGGACGCGAACAGCGCGTTCAGCATCCGGTGCGCCGGCGAGAGCCCGGCGAGCGCGTGGTCGGCCTCGTTCACGTACGTGGTCACCGCACCGATCACGATGACCACCAGCGTGGCCGTGAGCACGAGGCGCGAGTTCACCGAGAGGCGCACCCGGCGCGCCCGCGGCCCCGTCTCGCGGCCGAGCTCCGAGAGCGTGAGGAAGCCCAGCGCGCCCAGCACCACGAGCACCATGATCACGAGCAGGGGCACCACCGCCGTGCTCTGCCCCATCAGGTTGTCGCTGAAGGTGGAGAAGCCGGCGTTGCAGAACGCGCTCACGGCGTGGAACACGGCCGGCCACGCCGCGCCCGCCCAGCCCAGCTCACCCACCCACGCACCGTAGAGCAGCGCCGCGCCGGTGAGCTCGATGATCACCGTGAGGCGCAGCACGCGGCGCACCAGCGCGCGATAGTCCACCGTGGGCTGCGCGCCGCCGCCGGCCACCAGCTGCTGGTGGCGCAGCGAGAGCCGCCGCCCCGCCGTGAGCAGCACGCCGCTGGTGAACGTGAGCAGTCCCAGCCCACCCAGCTGGATGAGCGCCAGGAGCCAGAGCTGGCCCCGGGTGGTGAAGTAGGTGGCGGTGTCCACCACGGCGAGTCCGGTGACGCACGTGGCGCTCGTCGCCATGAACAGCGCGTCCGTCCAGGAGAGGCCCGGGCCGGTGTACAGGCCTGGCAGCACGCGCAGCCCCACCGTGCCCACGCCGATGAGCAGCGCGAACGAGAGCACCAGGAGCCGGGCCGGGGCCAGGTGGAGCAGGTCGCGCGGATGTCGCCGCAGCGGCACGTGCCACCGCGCATGGATGCGCGACGACCGCCGCGTGGGCGGCGTGGTAAGTTGCGGGGTGACTCCGTCCTCCATCCCCCTCCAGCCCAAGATGGACCCGTACGCCCGCCACGTGCTGGTGTGTACGGGGGGCTACTGCTCGCCCGACCACCGGGGGCGCCAGCTTTACAGCTTACTGGCCATGCTGCTGCAACGCGAGGGACTGCTCTTCGGCCCCTCGCGCGTGAAGCGCGGCGAGACGCCGTGCCTCGGCGTGTGCGCCAGCGGGCCGATCGTCGTGGTCTACCCCGAAGGCGTGTGGTATGCCAACGTCACCCCCGCGCTGCTGGAGCGCATCGTGGTGGAGCACCTGAAGGAGGGACGGGTGGTGGACGAGGCGGTGTTCCACCGGCTGTGAGGCGAGCGGCGGAGGGGAACGGTGACCGGTTCCCCTCCGCCGCCCGGGCGCACGTCGGTGCCGCCCCGCGGCCATCACACGGCCAGCGCCTCCAGCCGCGCCACGCGCTCCGCCGTGCTCGGGTGCGTGGAGAACAGGCTGGCCATTCCGCGTCCCTTGAAGGCGGCCAGCGGGTTCACCTGCGCCAGCGGCGCCACGGCCGGCGATACCTGCATGGGGATGCGCTGCGCGCCCATCTCGAGCTTCTGCAGCGCCGAGGCGAGGGAGCGCGGACGGCCGCTGATCTGCGCCCCCACCGCATCCGCCTTGAACTCGCGCTGACGGCTGATGGCGAACTGGATGAGCATGGCCGCGATCGGCGCGAGGATGATCATCGCCAGGCCGGCGATGGGGTTGCCGCCCTCGTCGTCGCTGTTCATGCCGCCGAAGAAGAAGCCGAACTGCGCGATGTTGCTGATGGCCGCCGCCATCGTGGCGGCGATGGTGGAGAGCAGCATGTCGTGGTTCTTGATGTGCGCCAGCTCGTGCGCGATCACCCCTTCCAGCTCGTCGCGCGACACCAGGCGCACGAGCCCCTCGGTGACGCACACCACCGCGTGCTCGGGGTTGCGCCCCGTGGCGAACGCGTTGGGCTGGTCGTGCGGGGCCACGGCCACCGTGGGCATGGGCAGTCCCGCGCGCTGCCGCAGCCGGTCCACCATGGCGTACAGCTCCGGCGCCTCGCGCTCCGTCACCACCTGCGCCCGGTAGGCGCGCAGCACCATCCTGGACGAGCTCCAGTACATGAAGAAGTTCATGCCGCCCGCGAAGAGCAGCGCGAGCAGCGCGCCCGTCTGGCCGCCCACCGCCCCGCCGATGGCGACGAACAGGGCGGAGAGGCCGGCCAGCAGCACGAAGACCTTGAGGTTGTTCATGGCATCTCTCCTGGCTCTGGGTTCCAGAACGCGCAAAAGGCGAGCCCTCCGCGCGGCGGTCCTGGTTGGACCGACTCTCGCGAAGGTCTCGCCTGATCGTTGCCGACCCCACCGGACCGTGCGCCTCGCGGCGCAGTCTTGACGATCCGGTGGCGCGAGCCTGGTGACTCGCGTGGCTACTCCCCTTTGCAACTCACATGATAACCCGGACGTGCCCGGAAGTTGCAGCCCGCGGCGCCGGGATTGTGGCCCCCGGCGCCGACGGTGGCTGCCCCGCGGGACTCAGCTGGCCGCCCCGCCCGCCAGCCGCGACGCGCCGGCACCGCCCGAGCCGGCCCGGGCCAGCAACTGCGCCAGCTCGGCCCCCGGCAGGGGGCGCGAGAAGTGGAAACCCTGGCCCAGCTCGCACCCCAGGAACCGGAGCCCCTCGATCTGCCGCGCATCCTCGATCCCCTCGGCCACGGTGCACATCTGCAGCCTGTCGCCCAGGAAGATGATGGTGCGCGCCAGCACGGGGTCGTCGCTGCCCATGCCCACCGCATCCACGAACGACTTGTCGATCTTGAGGATGTCGATGGGAAAGCGCTGCAGGTAGCCGAGCGACGAGTAGCCGGTGCCGAAGTCGTCGATCGCGATGCGCAGGCCCAGCGCCTTGAGCGCGTGCAGCGTGGCGATGGTGCCGGGGATGTCGCGGATGAGCGCGCTCTCGGTGATCTCGAGCACCAGCTGCTCCGCCGGGAACCCGCTCTCGCGCAGCGCGGCGCGCACGTCGTGCACCAGCCCCGCATCCTGGAACTGCCGCGCCGAGATGTTCACGGTGAGCGTGAGCGTGCGGGCCGCCGGGTGCTGGTCGCGCCAGGCGCGCGCCTGGCGGCAGGCGGTACGCAGCACCAGCCGGCCGAGCGGCACGATGATCCCGGTCTCCTCCGCCAGCGGGATGAACTCGGATGGCGGAATCGAGCCGCGCTCCGGGTGGTTCCACCGGGCGAGCGCCTCCACGCCGTCCATCACGCCGCTCTCCAGCCGCACGATCGGCTGGTAGTGCACTTCCAGCTGCTCGTGCTGCACGGCCGCGCGCAGGTCCGTCTCCATCTCCAGGCGGTCGAACGTCTCCACCTGCATGCCCGGCACGAAGAGCGCGTAGCGCCCCTTGCCGCCGGCCTTGGCCAGGTACATGGCCACGTCCGCGTCGCGCAGCAGCTCGTCCGTGGTGTGCGTGGGGTTGGCGATCGCGATGCCGATGCTCGTGCCCACGCTCGCCTCGGTGCCGTCCACGGCAAAGGGGGCGCGCATGGCGCGCGACACGCGCTCGGCCACGATCACGGCCTCGCGCTCCTCGCGCACGCCTTCCAGCAGGATGGCGAACTCGTCGCCGCCCAGCCGCGCCACCGCGTCGCAGCCGCGCGTGGCGTTCAGCAGCCGGCCGGCCACCGCCTGCAGCAACCGGTCGCCGGCGCCGTGCCCCAGGCTGTCGTTCACATCCTTGAAGTCGTCCAGGTCGATGAAGAGCACCGCCACCCGCGGCCCATCCTCGCTGGCGCGCTCGAGCGCGGCCGACACCCGGTCGCGGAAGAGCGCCCGGTTGGCGAGGTCGGTGAGCGAGTCGTGAAAGGCCCGATGCGCGAGCTGCTCTTCCAGGCGACGGCGGTCGGTGACGTCCACGCCGGTGACGATCACGTGCTGCACCTGCCCCGCCATGCCGCGCGCCGCGGTGGCCGACCAGGCGATGAGCCGCGAGCTGCCGTGCACCGTGTGCCAGGGGCTCTCGGCGCGGTAGGGCAGCGAGAGCGGGGAGGCGGCGTCGAACACGCCCTGGGCCGCTACGGCGTCGGCCTCGCTCAGGAACTGCTCCCACAGCGTGCGCCCACTCGCCTCCCACTCGCCCACGCCGGTGGTCATCTCGGCGGCCCGGTTGAGTCGCAGGATGCGGCCGGAGGTGTCGAGCACCAGCACCAGGCAGTCCACCGTGCCCAGCACCGAGTCGATGAAGTCGCTCTCCTCGCGCGCCACCGTCTGCAGGTGGCGCCACTTGCCCGACTGGAAGCCGAAGGCGGCGAGCACCACGGGGCCGAAGTCGGCCAGCCAGTGGAGGGGGTTCACGTAGTGCAGGTACGCCAGCGAGGCCGCCGTCCACGGCAGCTCGTAGCGCCAGAGGTCCAACGCCCAGGCACAGAGCGGGAAGAAGAGGCCCACGAGCGCGCCGGCCAGGACATGCCCCCATACCTTGGGGGCTTCCCGCCAGCTCGGCGGCGGCCAGTCGCCGCTCGGGACCATCTTCGAAGGGTTACGCATCGAGCACGAGTGGTGGTGACGGTGGAGTGGAGCGGCGCATGGCCGGCGCCGTACTTCTCGAGGACACATACCACAGCATCGGGTGCAACGTGGCCGCGTTGCACCCCCCGGTGGCCGGGACTAACTTGCCAGCGACTACCCGCCTATCACGGCGTCGCACCGCGCTCCGGTGCGTGGCCGCGCCCCAGCCAGCCCGACCTCCGATGCCCGATCCGACCAACCCGCGGCGCCTCGCGATGGGAGCCGCCAAGCGGTTCCTGCTCACGGGTGCCGACGAGGTGCCCGAGACGGCGGACGACCGGCCGCCCCGGCTCACTCCCAGCGCCCTGAGTCAGACCCGCATGTCCCGCTCCCGCGACCGCATCCTCGCCAACCTGGACGACATGTACCGCGAGGCCTTCGAGCGCGCCAAGGCGTCGGGCGACGCCGCGCAGATGGCTTCGCTGGACTTCGCCTATCGCCGCGAACAGCTGTACTTCGAGATCCTGCTGGACGTGCGCGACGCCGTAGAGCGCCGCTGACCGGGCCGGCGACCCCGTGAACTTGCTGCTCGTCACTGTGACGAGCAGCGCCGGGCCCGCGAAACCAGATCGTGCGGACCCTCCCTCCCATGCCTCCGTTCCGATGCGCGTCGTTGCCTGTGGTGTCGCGGCCGTCGGCGCTCTGGCGCTGGGCCTCGTGACGGCGGTGCCGGCCGCCGCCCAGCCCTCCACGCCGCCGGCCGGGCCCGTGACACTCGCGGTGGTCAACGCGCGCGTGTGGACCGGTGACCCGCGCCGCCCGTGGGCGGATGCCGTGGCGGTGCGCGGCGAGCGCATAGCCGCCGTGGGCTCCAGCGCCGAGGTGCGCAAGCTGGCTGGCGGCGGCGCGCGGGTGATCGACGCGCAGGGCAAGCTGCTGTTGCCCGGGTTCGTGGACGCGCACGTGCACTTCGTGGACGGTGGCTTTCGCCTGGCCTCGGTACAGCTGCGCGACGCGCGCACGCCGCAGGAGTTCGCGCGGCGCATCCAGGCGTTCGCCGCCACCGTGCCCGCCGGCACCTGGATCCTGGGCGGCGACTGGGACCACGAGCAGTGGGGCGGCGCGCTGCCGGAGCGCCGGTGGATCGATTCGCTCACGCCGGACCACCCGGTGTGGGTGAACCGGCTGGACGGCCACATGGCACTCGCCAACTCGGTGGCGCTGGCCGCCGCCGGCGTCACGCGCAGTACGCGCGACGTGAGCGGCGGCACCATCGTGCGCGACTCCGCCGGCGAGCCCACCGGCGTGCTCAAGGACAACGCCATGGGGCTGGTGGACCAGGCCGTGCCCTCCGCGCCACCCGAGCTGGAAGACCGGGCGCTGGACGCTGCCATGCGGTACGTGGCGGAGCAGGGCGTGACCACGGTGCACAACATGGGCACCTGGAACGACCTCGCCACGTTCGAGCGCGCCCATCACGCCGGCCGCCTGGCCACGCGCATCTACGCGGTGGTGCCGCTGGCCAGCTGGGCGCGCCTGCGCGACACCGTGGCGGCGCGCGGCCGCGGCGACGCGTGGCTCCGCATCGGTGGGCTCAAGGGCTTCGTGGACGGCTCGCTGGGCTCGCACACCGCGGCGTTCCTGGAGCCGTTCACCGATACCCCGGCCGACCGGGGCTTCTTCGTCAACACCGCCGAGGCGTTGTACGAGTGGAGCTCCGGCGCCGACCGGGCCGGGCTGCAGGTGATGGTGCACGCCATCGGCGACCGCGCGATCCGCACGCAGCTCGACATCTTCGACCGCGTGGCGCGGGAGAACGGCCCGCGCGACCGCCGGTTCCGCATCGAGCACGCGCAGCACATCGCCCCGGTGGACGTCCCGCGCTTCGCCACGCTCGGCGTGATCGCGAGCATGCAGCCATACCACGCCATCGACGACGGGCGCTGGGCCGAGCGGGTGATCGGCCCCGAGCGCATCCGGACGACGTACGCCTTCCGGTCGCTGCTGGATGCGGGAGCGCACGTGGCATTCGGGAGCGACTGGTTCGTGGCGCCGCCCACGCCGCTCGAGGGCATCTACGCGGCGGTGACGCGCCGTACGCTGGATGACCGGAACCCGGACGGCTGGGTGCCGGAGCAGAAGATCACGGTGGAGCAGGCGGTGCGCGCCTATACCGGCGAGGGCGCCTACGCGTCGTTCGAGGAAGGGGAGAAGGGGCGGGTGGAGCGCGGCATGCTGGCCGACTTCGTGCTGATCGACCGGGACATCTTCCGCGTCGCGCCGGAGACGATCCGCGACGCGCGCGTGCTGCTCACCGTGGTGGGCGGGCGCGTGGTCTTCGAGCGCGACACCGCCACCGCGTCGCCCACCGGCGCGCGCTGAGCCGGCGCCGCGCGCCTCTCACGTCGGAGCTCCGCATGCGTCGCCAACGTCCAACCACCCACCGCTCCACCTCGCTCGTGGCCGCCCTCGTCGTGGCCGTGCTGGCCGGGTGCAGCCAGCCGGCCCCGAACGGCGGGGCTTCGTCCGACGCGGCCGGTGCCTCCGGTGCGGCCGGCGCGCCGGACACCGCGGCACCGGCCGGCGATCAGGCCACCGAGCGCGCGGCCCTCGACTCGCTGATGGCCGCCGCCCGCGCGCTCGCCCGCACCGAAGGGTGCGCGTCGTCCGGGCAGTGCGCGTCCATGGCGTTGGGCGCCAAGGGGTGCGGGGGGCCGTGGGAGTACGTGGTGTACTGCCCGCTCACCACCGACACCGCGGCGCTCCGCGCGACCGCCGAGGAGCTGGAGCGGCGCGAGCGGGCGTTCAACGCGAAGTACGACGTGGCGTCCACGTGCGAGATGCTGTTGGAGCCGCGGGTGGAGGTGGTGAACGGCGCGTGCCGCGCGGCGAGCGGTGCGGTGCCGGGGGACAGCGTGCCGGGTCGCTGAGCGGGTCCGGCCGCTGATGAGCGCCGGGGCGGCGCGGGCGGCGAGCAGTGGCGAGGGAAACCGCCGCGGACGCGGACCGGCCCGCGGTCGGCGCGGACCGCAGGTAACGTCGCGGCTCGCGCCCAGGGTAGTTCGGCCGTGCCCCCGAGCGCTGCCGGCAGCCCGCGTCGTCCCTCACCCCTGATCGCCGATCGCGACCGAGCCCCCGTCGCGGCCCACGCGCGCGATCCCACGCCGCCTGCCGGCCCGCTGATCCTCAGTCACCACCCATCGCCACCTCGCTACCCATCCCGCAGCGCGCGCAACGGCGGAATGCTCGCCGCGCGCCGCGCCGGCACCCAGCTCGCCACCACCACCACGCCCACGAGGAGCGCGGCGATCGCGGCGAAGGTCACGGGGTCCGACGGCGCCACGCCGAAGAGCAGCGAGCGCAGCACCCGCGTGGCGCCGAGCGCCGCCACCAGCCCGCACACCGCGCCGGCCACCGCGATCCCCACGCCCTGGCCCACCACCATGCGCAGGATGTCGCCGCGCGTGGCCCCGAGCGCCACGCGCACCCCGATCTCGCGGGTGCGCTGCGATACCGCGAAGGAGATCACCCCGTAGGTGCCCATGGTCGCGAGGGCGAGCGCCACCAGCGCGAACAGCGCGAGCAGCAGCGCGCTGAAGCGCGCGTACGCCATCGTGTCACCCACGCGCGACTCCAGGGTGCGGATGTCGTACACCGGCGCGTCCGGCGCCATGGACCGCACCACGCCGCGCGCGGCGGCGGCCACCGCGAGCGGATCGCCCGCGGTGCGCGCGAAGAGCATCATGCGGCCGCGCGGCGACTGGTAGTACGAGAGGTAGACCTCCGGCACCGGCAGCGAGTCGAGCGTGCCGAAGCGCACGTCGCCCACCACGCCCACCACGTACGCCGTGTCCTGCCAGAACCCGCCCTGGCCCACGCTCACCGGCCGGCCGATGGGGTCCTCACCCGGCCAGATGGTGCGCGCCGCCGTCTCGCTCACCAGCACCACCTTGCGCTGCCCGCCGCGGTCCGCGTCGGTGAACAGCCGCCCGCGCTGCAGCGGCACGCGGAGCGTGGAGAACCAGCTCGGCGTCACCCAGTGCACGCCCACCGACGGCTCACTGCCCGGCGTCACCGGCGGCCGGTCGCGGAGCGCGACCACGGTACCGTTGCACTGGCCGTTGAGCGGCGGACAGTCGGAGAGCGCCACGTCCGTCACTCCGGGCAGGGCGCCGAACCGCTCCAGGAGCTCGTCGTAGAAGCCGGGCAGCGAGTCCCGGCCCAGCCCTTCGGCCGTGTTCAGGCGCAGCGTGAGCACCTGGGTGGCGTCGAACCCCGGATGCACGCCCAGCAGATTGCCCAGGCTGCGCAGCATGAGCCCCGACCCGGCGAGCAGCACGAGGGCGAGGGCGATCTCCGCCACCGCGAGCACGCTGCGGCTCGAGACGCCGCGTCGGCCGCCGGCGCGCGCACGCGGGTCCTCGTCCTTGAGGGCGCCGGTGAACGACGGCCGCGTGGCCTGGAGCGCGGGCACGAGGCCGAAGAGCAGTCCCGTGCCCACGGCCAGCACGGCCGCGAAGGCGAACGCCGTCGGGTCCAGCCGGATGGAGTCGAAGCCCACCGCGCCCAGTCCCGTGAGCCGCTGCGCCTGGAGGGTGCTCGAGGGGTCCAGCGCGGCGAGGACTCGTACGCCCCACCAGGCCACCGCGATGCCGGCCACGCCGCCCAGGGCGGAGAGCAGCACGCTCTCGGTGAGCAGCTGCCGCACCAGCCGCCGGCGGCCGGCGCCGATGGCCAGGCGCACGGCGATCTCGCGCCGGCGGCCGGCCGCGCGAACGAGGAACAGGTTGGCCACGTTCGCGCACGCGATCAGCAGCACCAGCGCCACCGCGCCCAGCAGCACCAGCAGCGATCGGCGGACCGTGGGGTCCACCCGCGCCGCGTCCAGCGGGCGCGCCGCGGCCCCCCAGTGCTCGCTCGCGATCTCGGGATGCGGAAACGCCCGGTCCACGCGGGTGCCCAGCTGCTCCACCACCGCCTGCGCGCGTGCCGGCGACACGCCCGGCGCCAGCCGGGCGACGAGCGAGAAGCTGTGCGACCACGCCTGCTCGTACGCCGTCGCGTCGTGCGCCAGGATGGGCACCCAGAGCTCGGCCTGCCCGGAGAGGCCGCGGAACCCGGGGGGCAGCACGCCCACCACGGTGTACGGCTCGCCATCCACGTTCAGGGAGCGGCCGAGCACCAGGGGGTCGGCGTTGAAGCGGCGCTGCCAGAGCGCGTCGCTCAGCAGCGCCACCCGCGGCCCGCCCGGGCGGCTCACCTCCTCCACCGCGAAGTTGCGCCCCAGCGCGGGCCGCACGCCCAGCGTGGTGAGATAGCCGGCGTCCGTCACCTCGCCCTCCACGCGCTCGGCCTCCCCGTCGCCGCGCAGGGTGAGTTGCAGGTCGGTGTACAGCGTGACGTCCGAGTACACCGGCTGCGCGTCGCGGAACACGGTGAACTTGGGATACGACCACACCATGCCGTCTCTGACTGGCTCGCCGGGGCGCGGCGGCATCACCAGGCTCACCGCCATGAGCCGCTCCGGCTCCGCGAAGGGCAGGGGGCGGAGCAGCAGCGCGTTCACCGCGCTGAAGATGGCGGTGTTGGCCCCGATGCCCACGGCCAGCGTGAGCACCGCCACGATGGTGAAGCCCGGCGTTCGCCGGAAGGTGCGCAGGGCGAAGCGCAGGTCCTGGCGCACCATGTCCCAGAATCCGAGTCCGGCCATCTGGCGTGTCTCCTCGGCGAGTGCCGTCACGTTGCCAAAACGACGCCGCGCGGCGAACCGCGCGTCGGTAGTCGAGAGCGCGCCGCGTGCCGCGTGCTCGCGCTGCATGGCCTCGAGTGAGAGGTGGAACTGGAACTCCTCATCGAGCTGGCGCGCGTGCGCTCGGGAGTGCAGCAGCACGCGCAGCCGGTAGCGCATGGCGTTCAGGAGCGACATGGGACGTTGGGGTCAGGCGCGGCGCATGACGCGGTTGATCGCGCCCAGGACGCGGTCGAAGCTGGAGATCTCCTCCCCCAACCGACGACGTCCCGCGGGGGTGATGGTGTAGTAGCGCGCCCGTCGTCCGGTGGGCGACTCCCCCCACTCCGAGGTGGCCCAGCCCTTCTGCTGCAGGCGCTCGAGTGCGGGATAGAGCGATCCCTGCTCGACGGTGAGCACGTCGTCGGACAGTCGCTCGATGTGCTGCGCGATGGCGTAGCCATGCAGCGGCTGCAGGGTGAGCGTCTGCAGGATGAGCATGTCGAGCGTGCCGCGGAGCAGCTCGTTCCTGGACGGTCCGGCGGAGTGGGACACGTGGCCTCCCGTGCGCGGTGCACCGGCCGTCGGCGCGATGTGATAGGTAGACGATCTACATGTGATAGGTAGGACGCCTACATATACCAGCGCGGTGGACGACAGTCAATCGCCTGGGGGAGGGATGGGTGACCGCGGTGCTCCGGCTCCCTCACGGATCAGCTTGCCCTTCGCCCAGGGAGCCCTACCTTATGCGCGCGGGCGACGCCGCCCGCCGCTGGACTCGTCCCTCTTCTTTCCCGGAGCCGAGATGACGCCTTCGCTGCGCCATCGCTATCGCTGGCCCGTCGTGGCCGCGTTTCCCCTGTTGCTGCTCGCCGCCGCTCCCACCGCGGAGCCCGGCATCACGTACGACTTCTCCATCACCGCCAGCAGCGCCCAGGGCAACGCCACGCCGCGCGAGGTCTACAAGATGCAGGGCCGCGGCCAGGTGGCCGGCGGCAATGCCCGCGTGGACCTGGCCGACGTCAAGGGTGGTGCACAGGCGGTGGAGTCGGGTGGCTATGTCATCATGCGGGACGATGGCGCCCGCATGCTCATGGTAGATCCCAAGGAGAAGCAGTACTACGCCTTCGATCCCGCGGAGATGCTCGCCGCCACGAACTCCATGATGAAGTCCATGGGCTCCATGGTGAAGATCGAGATGGCCAATCCGCGCGTGACGCTCGAGGTGCTCGGGGACGGCGGCACGATCCACGGCTACGCCACGCGCAAGGTGCGCATGACGCAGTCCTACAGCATGACCGTGCGGGCCATGGGCTTCGGCGGCACCACGAAGTCCGCCGACACCACCGACATGTGGATCGCCACCTCGCTCAAGGACATCGGCAACCCGTTCCTGCGCATGGGCAACGCGGCGGCGCAGGTGGACTTCGGCAATCCCGAGTACGCGCGCCAGTTGAAGGCCGCCAACGCACGCATGCCGGCGGGCGTGCCGCTCAAGTCCGAGTCGCGCACGGTGAGCGTGGACGAGAAGGGCAAGACGTCCGTCAGCCACTCCGTCATGGAGATCACCAACCTCCGCAAGGGCGACGTACCCCGCTCCGCGTTCGACATTCCGGCCGGCTACAAGGAGGTCCCGTCGCCGTTCACGCAGATGGCCGCGATGGGCGATTCGCTGGACGCCGCCGGGCGGAAACCCGCGGCTGCGCGTGGCGAGGCCCGCGCGGGCGGTGACGAGAATCTCGGCGCCACCGCCGCGGACGCGGCCAAGGAAGGCGCGCAGGAAGGGGTGAAGGAAGGCGTCAAGGAAGGCGTCAAGGAGCAGACGAAGGCGAAGCTGCGCGGGGTGTTCCGCCGGCCCTGAGCCCGGCCACGCGCCACATTCTCACGAGGGGCCCGCCGTCACAGGACGGCGGGCCCCTCGTCCATCGGCCCGGCGCACGGCGGTCGGTTAATTTCGGCACTCCGATCGTCTGCCGCGTTCCCTCCCGTTCCATCGAGGTCCTGTCCATGCGCCTCCGCGCTCTCGCCGTCTTGCTGTTCATCTCACCCCTGGCCTGCACCTCGCAGTCGGCCACCGCCAAGGCGTCGCCGGCCGGCGCGTCCGCGAGCGGGCACCTGCTCATCGTGGGCGGTGGGGAGCAGCCGCCGGAGCTGGTGGAGCACTTCGTGACGCTCGCGGGGGGCGCGGGCAGGGCCCGCATCGCCGTCATCCCACTGGCCAGCGAGGAGCCGCAGGCCACGGGGCAGGAGAAGGTCGAGCAGCTGAACGGCCTTGGCGCCCGGGCGTTCATGCTCCTCGTCACGCGCGCCCAGGCGAACGCCGACTCCGTCGTGGCCACGCTCGATTCCGCGACCGGCGTCTGGTTCACCGGCGGCGATCAGGCCCGCATCACCGCGGTGCTGAGCGGCACGCGCCTGCTCCAGGCCATCCGCGACCGCCGCCAGGCGGGCGCCGTGATCGCCGGCACCTCGGCGGGCGCGGCCATCATGTCCGACTCCATGATCACCGGCGACCAGCGTCGCGCCGGCGAGGATACGGTGGGCTACTTCGGCGACGAGTATCCCGACGTGGCGCGCGGCACCATCGAGGTGGTGCCGGGGCTGGGCTTCCTGCCGGGCACCATCGTGGACCAGCACTTCCTCCGCCGCGAGCGGCACAACCGCCTGCTCGGCGCCACGCTCGAGCGGCCGGAGCTCATCGGGGTGGGCATCGACGAGGGCACCGCGCTCCAGGTGAACGGCGACGGCGGCTGGGAGGTGCGGGGGCGGAGCGCGGTGGTGATCTACGACGCCCGGAAGGCCAGCATCACCGCGCCAGGCGCGCCGGTGCTGGGTGCGGCCGAGGTGCGCACGTTCCTGCTGCCCGCCGGGAGCACGTTCGATCCTGGCACCGGGCGCGCGGCCTTGCCGGCGAGCGCGCGCTGACGAGCGTTCCGGGCGCGCGCCGCCCGGAAACCACGCCCGGCGCGGCGCGTAGGGACCTTCGGCACGGGCGCATCCGGCGCCCTGTCCCTCTTCCACAGGACCGGTCCCGATGGACGCGTCGCGCTTCGCTCGTTCTCGTTGCCAGGCCCCGCGCGGCGCCGCGTCGCGCGGGCTGATGCTCGCGGTCGCGGCCGCGACGCTCGCCACCGGCGCCGCGCCGGCACGGGCGCAGTCCGCCACCGGCTACGAGTACACCTTCCGCGTCTCCAGTGACGACGGCTCGCCGACCACCGGGCAGGCGTGGGTGTCCGGCCCCCGCATGCGTGTGGAGATGGAGCGCCGGAAGAAGGAGGGCGGGAAGAGCGGCGGCGCGCCGCAGTATCTCATCGTGGATCGCGACGCCAACCGGATGCTCGTGGTGAACCCCGAGCGCGAGGAGTACTCGGTGACCGATCCGGAGGCGTTCGAGCAGGTGGTGGGCCGGGTCATGCGCGAGGTGGACCGCTTTCTCACCATGCGGGTGAACGGCGCCCGGGTGCGCGGCACGCACGTGGGCCCCGGCGAGCCGGTGGCGGGGCTGCCCACGGAGCGCTACCGGATGGTACAGCAGTACCAGACCGAGATCGGCATCCTCGGACGGACGGAGCGCACCGACCATCGCGTGGTCACCGACTACTGGATGACCACGGCGGTCGCGCTGCCCGACAACCCGTTCTTCGGCCTGCTCGCGAGCTCCGTCAACGCGCTCGCGCTGCACGATCTCGCGTTCGTCCGCCAGACGGACGACGTGCGGCGCGCGAAGCTGCGTGGCACCCCGCTGCGCATCGCCGTCACGGCCCGGCGCGACGGCAAGGACGATCGCGATGACGACACGATGACCATCGAGATCACCTCGCTGCGGCAGGCGGCGGTGCCCGAGGCGCGGTTCGCGGTGCCGTCGGGATACCGCCAGAAGGCGGACGGGATGAGCTTCTCGTTCTGACCGAACGCGAACGACCCCATGTCCCTGGCGGGACATGGGGTCGTTCACATGCCGTCGGTTGCTGCGGGCGAGGCGCCGGCGGCGTCAGTACCGCACGATCTCCTCGTACGCGCGCACGAAGTCGTCCACCTGCGGCAGGATGGCGTCCTCCAGTTCCGGCGCGTAGCCCACGAAGGTGTCGGTGCTCGCCACGCGCTTCACCGGCGCGTCCAGCCACGCGAAGCAGTCGTCGGCGATGCGCGCCGCGATCTCGGCGCCGTAGCCCCACGACATGGCGTCCTCGTAAGCCACGATCACGCGGCTCGTCTTCTTCACCGACGCGTAGACGGTCTCCTGGTCCCACGGGCTGAGCGTGCGCAGGTCGATCACCTCCACGCTCACGCCCCGCTCGGCCATCTGGTTGGCGGCCACGAGCGCCCGCTGCACGGTGGCGCCGTAGGTCACCACCGTCACGTCCGTGCCCTCGCGCACCACGTTCGCCTTGCCGAACGGGATCATGAAGTTGGGCCCGGGATACTGCGCCTTGTTGTACGTCTGCCGGTAGAGGTGCTTGTGCTCCAGGAAGATCACCGGGTCGTCGCAGCGGATGGCGGTACGCAGCAGCCCGTTGGCGTCCAGTGCGGTGCTCGGGCACACCACGCGCAGCCCCGGGCAGTGCGTGAACAGCGACGCGCCGGTCTGCGAGTGGTACACGGCGCCGCGGATGTAGCCGCCGTAGGTCGTACGCACCACCACCGGCGCGCTGAAGGCGTTGTTGGACCGCCAGCGCATCGTGGCCAGCTCGTCCCGGAGCTGCATGTAGGCCGTCCAGATGTAGTCGAAGAACTGCACCTCCACCACCGGCTTGAAGCCGTGCAGTGCGAGCCCGATGGCGCGGCCCACGATGTTCGCCTCGGCCAGCGGCGAGTTGTACACGCGCGCCTCGCCGAACTCCTTCTGCAGCCCCCAGGTCACCTTGAAGACGCCGCCCTTGCCCTTGACCTTCTCCAGGTGCTGCGCGCGGCTGGCGTCCGCCACGTCCTGGCCGAACACCACGATGCGCTCGTCGCGCCGCATCTCGTCCTTCATGCAGACGTTGAGCAGGTCCACCATGGTGGTCGGCTGCCCGCTGAACTGCGGATCGTCCTCGGTGTCGAACTGCTCGCTCGTGGGGTCCACGTCGGGCGAGTAGACCGCGTGGTACACGGTGCTCTCGCCGGGCTGCGGCTGCTCCAGCGCGTCGTCGGTGGCCGCCAGCACCAGCGCGTCCACCTCCTCCTCGATGCGCGCCAGCTCCGCCTCCGTCGCATGGCCTTCGGCCACGAGCCAGCGCGGGAAGTTGGTCACCGGATCGCGCGCCGCGTCCGCATCGCGCTCCTCGGGCGGGCGGTAGTGGGTCTCGTCGTCCGACAGCGAGTGCGAGTAGGGGCGGATCACCTTCGCGTGCACCAGCGCCGGCCCCTTGCGCTGCCGCGCGTACTCCACGGCCTTCCGCATCACCTCGTAGCTGGCCACCACGTCGCAGCCGTCCACCTCCTGGATGTAGAGGTCGGGGAACGAGCTCACGAGCCTGGAGATGGACCCGCCGGCGGTGTTCACCTCCACCGGCACCGAGATCGCGTAGCCGTTGTCCTCCACCAGGTAGACCACGGGCAGCTTGAGGTTGGACGCGGTGTTCAGCGACTCCCAGAACTCGCCCTGGCTCGTGGTGCCCTCGCCGGTGGTGACGAGCACCACCTCGTCGTCCTTGAAGCCGTCGGTGATGCCGAGCAGCTTGGCGCGCATGGATGCCTCGGCGCTGCCCACGGCCTGCAGGAACTGCGTCCCGGTGGGCGACGACGTGGAGACGATGTTGAGCGCCTTGTGCCCCCAGTGGCTCGGCATCTGCCGGCCGCCGGAGCTGGGGTCCACTGCCGCGCCCACGGCCTCGTACAGCATCTCGGCCGGCGTCATGCCGAGCTGCAGGCAGAGTGCGCGATCGCGGTAATAAAGGTAGAACCAGTCGTAGGCGGGGCGCAGCACCAGGCCGGCGGCCACGAGCACCGCCTCGTGCCCCGCGCCGGAGATCTGGAAGAAGATCTTATTCTGTCGCTTGAGCTGGACTTCCTTGTCGTCCAGCCGCCGCGAGAGGAGCATCGTGCGGTAGGCGCCGACGAGCTGCTCGCTGGTCAGGCCGGCGGCGCTCCTCTTTTCGGCTCGGGTCTGAGTGGCCATCGTCTCCACGGGCTAGAAGGGCAATCCCAGGGAGTATAGCACCGGGCGGCGGGGGCGGGGAACGGGCGCCCATGTCGGTAGCGCGCTCGAGGCCGGCCGCATCCAACGAGACGCCTGAGGGACGGCCGGCCGACCGGCGCGTGGCGCTGGTGAAGCGCCGACCGCGGGGCGCGTCGGTGGGCGCGTCGACGGCCAGCCGCCAACGCGCGGACAGCGAGATCGCGGCGTCCACGCCGCGGCGCGCGCGCCACAGGTGCCACCGGGGGCGAGTAGTGCACGGTACCCGCCCCCGGTGCCGCGCTGGCCGGAATTCTGCGTCGGGGGAAACTATCGGGGCCGTGGCCGGGTTAGCTGCATGCGGGGCGGTCCGCGCATCGCCGGCACCCGGACGCTCTCCCATTCGGCTTGCCCATCCGTTCTCCCACGCTCGCCACTCCAGGCGGGAGGTCCCCATGCAACGCCCCGAAGCCCACTGCACCTTCTGCGATCTGCTCAAGGGCGCGGCGGAGGTCTCGATCTGCTACGAGGACTCCGACGCCCTGGCGTTCATGGACATCCAGCCCGTGAACGCGGGCCACGTGCTCGTGGTGCCGCGCGAGCACTACGAGTCGCTGCTCGACATCCCGCGCGAGCTGGCGATGCACCTGTTCGAAGTGGCGCTCACGCTGGGGCCGGTCATCCGCGACGTGTCCGCCGCCGAGGGCACCAACATCATCGTGAACAGCGGTGCCGCCGCGGGACAGGACGTGTTCCACTACCACGTGCACGTGATCCCGCGCCGCGCCGGCGACGGCTTCGACGTGCAGCTGCCGTTCCCCGACTCGGAGCTGCCGGACCGCGGGCACCTGGACGCCACGGCGGCGCAGATCATCGCCGCCACGCGCAACCCCATGCGGCGTACGCCCGCCACGCCGGTGGCGGCGGCGCAGTAGCGGCACCTCGCGCCGCGAGCGACCCGGGCCACGATGCAGGTGCATCGTGGCCCGGGTCGCTCAGTAGTCCACCGGCCGCAGGTAGCTCTCCCCGATTGCCGTGCCGCTCATCATGGCCACCGTGGGCAGCCGCCGCTTCCAGTGGGTGCCTTCCAGCCGCCGCCGCACCACCTCCACCTCGGCCGGCGCGAAGCCGCGCTCGGCCAGCTCCGAGGGCGTCCAGCCGCTCAGGAGCCAGTGCAGGATCACGTCGGCGCGCGCGTAGCTGATGCCGAAGTCGCCCTCGTCGGTCTGCCCCTGGATGAGGTCCGCCGAGGCGGGCTTGGTGATGATGGGATCGGGAACGCCCAGGTGCCGGGCGAGCGTCCACACCTGCGTCTTGTACAGATCGCCGAGCGGGTTGATGGGCGGCGAGTCGTCGGCGTGCCAGGTGAAGTAGCCGAACAGGCGCTCGGTCTTGTTGCCCGTGCCCAGCGGGATGGCGCGGTAGCGCGAGGAGAGGTCGAACAGCGCGAGGGTGCGCATGCGCGCCATCACGTTGCCGCGCCGCGCCGGGTCGGCCTCGGGCTCGAGCGCCAGGTAGCCGTCCACCGCCGCGCTGATGTCGAGCGTGCGGTGCTCGATGCCCAGGGCGTCGATCACGAGCTGTCCGTGCTCCAGCGACTCCGGGTTGGACGTGCGATACGGCATGCGCACGCCCACCACGTGCTCGGCGCCCAGCGCGCGCACGGCCAGGAACGCCGTCACCGCCGAATCCACCCCGCCCGAGATGCCGATGACGGCGCGCGTGAAGCCGCGCTGCCGCAGCTCGTCCTGCAGGAAGCGCGTGAGCCACCGTTCCACGAGGGGAGCGTCCAGCCCCAGCGGCGTGGGCGTGGCCAGCGCCTCGTCGTCGGGGCAGATCACCGGGAGCGGCTCCGCCACCGGCGTGCCGGGCTCCGGGCGCACGAGCGGCTCCGCGCCACTGTCGGCATCGCGGCCCGCCGCGTCGTAGACCGCCGATGGCCGTCCCATTCGCCCGGCGCCGTCCAGCGCCGGCCGCAGGTGCGGCAGCGCCGTGCGCAGGTCGGAGAGTAGCGGCATGTCGGCGCGCGCGCGGGTGATGTCGCGCAGGTCCAGCGCCGCGGTGACCAGCGCGTCGCTCCAGAGCGGCGCGCGCACCCGTACCTCGCCGCGCGGGTCGATCACCGAGGATGCGCCCTGGAACATCTTGCCACCCTCGCTCCCCACCAGGTTCGCCAGGCACACGTACACGCCGTGCTCCTCGGCGATGTCGCGGGCCAGCCGCTCCCAGCGCGCCACGCTCGCCGGGCCGGCGATGGCGTCGTCACGCGGCCACACGCCGCGCGCCGGCGCCGCGGCGCACAGGAAGAGCACCTGCGCGCCGTCCAGGGCCAGAATGGCGCCGGAGATGGAGTGCCAGGCGTCCTCGCACACCAGGATGCCGGCGCGCCCCCAGGGCGTGTCGAAGGCGTGAAGCTCCAGGCCGCGCTCCACGAACCGCTCCTCGTCGAAGAGGCCGTAGGTGGGCAGGAAGTTCTTGCGGTGCACGTGCAGGATCTCGGGCCCCGCCGCGCCGCCCAGGCGCACGTACATCGCGCTGTTGTGCAGCGTGTTGCGCCACACCTCGTAGAAGCCGATCACCACGTCCAGCGGAGCCGGCGGCGCGTCGGCGCGGTACGCGGCGTCCAGATCGGCGGCCAGCGCGCCCGCGGTCATCGCCACCTCGCGCACCCCGCCTTCCAGGAAGTAGCCGGTGAGCGCCGTCTCGGGCAGCTGCAGTACCTGCGGACGCGCGGCGAGCGCCGGGAGCTGGCGAAAGATGGAGCGCAGGCGCTCCAGGTTCGCGGCGTAGTCGCCCTTCTGCGGCTGGAGCTGCGCGATGGCGAGATGCACGGGTGCGGTCATGCCACCAATCTGGCCGCCGGCGGGGGAGGGCGGCAACCGTGCGGCAGCGGTGGCCTCGCGACGCCGTGGTCCCGCGCTGGTGACCACCATCACGGCAACCCCGGCGGTCGCGCCGGGTATCTCCCTCACGTGGAATGCCGCGCCAAGTGTGACGCGAGCGACGGTGCGGGCCCGGCGAGCACGTGTAACTTATGCCGGCGCCGGTTCGCGCCTCGCGCGTCCTCCGCGCCGTCGACCCTCCCAACCCGCTCTCTCCGCCTCGGTGATCGTGCGCTCGCTCGTCCTCGCCGTCCCGCTCCGTCGCCAGGCCGTCAGGCTCGCGCTCCTCCCCCTGCTCGCCGCCGCGCCGCTGGCCGTCGCCCCTCTCGCGGCGCAGCAGCCCGCCGAGCGAGCCACGGGCGACGCCTGGCGCATCGTGCCGTCGCCGCAGTCCTCGCAGGTGCTCGCGCGCGATGGCTCGCTCATCGGGGAGATCGGCCGCGAGGTTCGCACCAGCGTGCCGCTGCGCACGCTGCCGACGTACGTGCCGCAGGCCTTCATCGCCGTGGAGGACAAGCGCTTCTATCAGCACGACGGCGTGGACGTGGTGGGCATCGCCGGCGCCCTCCGCGACGCGGTGCTCGGCGACGTGCGCGGCGCGAGCACCATCACGCAGCTCCTCGTGGGCAACATGCACCCCGACCTCATCGACCGGCGCGACCGCAGCATCGGGCGCAAGCTGCGCGAGCAGGCGGCGGCACGGGAGATGGAGCGGCACTACAGCAAGGAGCAGATCCTCGAGGCGTTCCTCAACCAGATCAGCTTCGGTCACGGCTGGTACGGCATCGACGCGGCCGCGCGGCGCTACTTCGGCGTGCCGGCCGCCAAGCTGTCGCTGGCCCAGGCGGCCACGCTCGCCGCGCTCCCCAAGGGGCCGGCCATCTACGATCCCATCCGGCACCCCGACCGGGCCAAGGAGCGGCGCGACCTCGTCCTGGGCCTGATGGCGGAGCAGGGCTTCATCACGCGCGCCCAGGCCACCGCGGCGCGGCGGGTGCCGGTGCGCACGGTGCCCAACGGCGGCATCTCCGCGCCGGCGCCCTACGTGGTGGACATGGTGAAGACGCAGGCCGAGCGGGCCGGCGTGCCGGTGGCGCGCGGCGGGTACCGCATCCACACCACGCTGGACCCGGCGCTGCAGCGCGCCGCCAACGGCGCGCTGGAGGACGGACTGCGCGCCGTGGAGGGGCGAAGCGGCTACAAGCACCTGAAGTACGCCCAGCATCCGCCGGGCCGCACCGACTATCTGCAGGGCGCGGTGGTCGCCCTCGATCCGTCCACCGGCGAGGTGCGCGCGCTGGTGGGTGGGCGCAACTACGCGGAGTCGCAGTTCAACCGCGTCGTGAACGGGCGCCGCCAGCCGGGCTCCGCGTTCAAGCCGTTCGTCTACGCCACCGCCATCGCGGACAGCATGCCGGCCAACTCCATCGTGGCCGACACCGCCCTCGCCATCCCCATGCCCAACGGCACCGTCTACCGGCCGGACAATGCCGACCACCGGTTCCAGGGCGCCATGACCATGCGCGAGGCGCTCGTGCGCTCGCGCAACCCGGTGGCCGTGGAGCTGGGGCGGGAGCTGGGCATGGAGCGCGTGGCCCAGACGGCGCGGGCGGCGGGCGTCGACACGCCCATCGCGCCGTATCCTTCGAGCGCCATCGGGGCTTCGGTGGTGCAGCCGCTGGACCTCGTGGCGGCCTACGCCGCCTTCGCCACCCTCGGCGTGCGCGTGGAGCCGCGCATCGTGCTGCGGGTGGAAGACGCCAGCGGCAATACGGTGTGGGCGCCCTCCCGCCCCGCCGTCACGCTGGCCATGGACCCCGGCGTCGCCTTCATCGTGCGCGACATGATGCGCGACGCCGTGACGCGCGGCACCGGGCAGGCGGTGCGGCGCGTCGTGCCCGCCGCCATCCCGGTGGCCGGCAAGACGGGCACCACCAACAACGACACCGACGTCTGGTTCGTGGGCATGACGCCCGACCTGGTGGCCGGCGTGTGGCTGGGCTTCGACACGCCTCGCAGCATCATCCCCGGCTCGGCCGGCGGCACGCTGGCCGGCCCCGTGTTCGGGGCCATGGTGGCGGAGTACTACGGCGGCCGCGGCGCCGGCACCTGGACGCCGCCCTCGTATCTGGTAGCGGCCGAGCTGGACCGCGCCACCGGCGAGCCGGCCACGCCGTTCACGCCGCTGGAGCAGCGCTACGTGGAGTACTTCCTGCCCGGCACGGAGCCCGGCGCGCTGCGCGTGAGCCCATGGAAGCTGTTCCAGTGGGGGCCGCTGGGGATCTGACGGCAGCCGGCGCGGGGCGGGTCCGCCGGTGGGCGGCGCCCCAGGCCCGACCGGCGAGCGGGGGGCCATCGCGCTGCGATGGCCCCCCGCGGTCCGTCTGCCGGGTGCCGGCGCGCCCTACGACGCGCCCGCTCCCACGGTCTCCTCCTTCTCCGCCACGGCCTGGGCGTCCTTCTCCGGCACGAGGGCGATCTTCAGCACCTCCTCCAGCGTCTCCACCGGGTGGAAGCTCAGGTCCTGCCGCACCTCCTCGGGCACGTCCTCGATGTCCGGCTCGTTGGCCTTGGGCAGGATGATGTGCTTGATCCCGGCGCGGTGGGCGCCCAGCACCTTCTCTTTCAGGCCGCCGATGGGCAGCACGCGGCCGCGCAGCGTGATCTCGCCCGTCATGGCGACGTCGCGCCGCACGGGGCGGTCGCTCATCTCGCTCACCAGCGCCGTGGCGATGGCGATGCCGGCCGAGGGGCCGTCCTTGGGGATGGCGCCGGCGGGCACGTGGATGTGCGCCTCGATCGCGCCCAGCCGGTCCCTGGGAATGCCGAGCACCGCCGCGTTGTTCGTGGCGTAGGTGAACGCCGCCCGCGCGCTCTCCTTCATCACGTCACCCAGCTGGCCCGTGAGGATGAGCGACACCGGGCCACTGGCGCCGGTGGCGGTGGCGGCCACGGAGCCGGCTTCGGGGGGCAGGTTTCCATAGTAGCGGCGGATGGACGCCTCCACGAACATGATGTCGCCCCCCATGGGCGTGTAGTACATGCCGGTGGCGATGCCTACCTCGTTGGACTCCTGCGCCCGCTCCGGATGCACCTTGGGCCGCCCGAGCAGCTCGCGCACCTCGTCGGCGTCGATCACGCCGTCGGCCACCACGGTGTCGTCACCGGTGGCCACGCGGCGTGCCACCTTGCGGGCCACCGCGCCCAGCTGCCGCTCCAGCTGCCGCACGCCGCTCTCGCGCGTGTAGTTGGAGACCACGCTCATCACCGCGTCGTCGGAGAACTCGATCCCCTTGCCGGACAGGCCGCTCTCCTCGATCTGCCGCGGGATCAGGTACTTGCGGGCGATCTGCGCCTTCTCGCGCTCGGTGTAGCCGGCGAACTCCACCACCTCCATGCGGTCCAGCAGCGGGCCGGGGATGTTCTGGATGAAGTTGGACGTGGCGATGAACAGCACCTCGCTCAGGTCGAACGGCACGCCCAGGTAGTGATCGGTGAACGAGTCGTTCTGCGCCGGGTCCAGCACCTCGAGCCGCGCGCTGGCCGGATCGCCCTCGAAGGACTGCCCCAGCTTGTCCACCTCGTCCAGCAGGAACACCGGGTTCTTGGTGCCGGCCTGCTTCATCCCCTGAATGACGCGGCCCGGCAGGGCGCCCACGTAGGTGCGCCGGTGCCCACGGATGTCGGCCTCGTCGCGCGCGCCGCCCAGCGACACGCGCACGTACTCGCGCCCGAGCGCCCGCGCGATGCTCTTGGCGATGGACGTCTTGCCCACGCCGGGCGGGCCGTTGAAGAGGAGGATGGGCCCGCGCGCCATGGCGCGCGCCTTCGCTTCCTTCGCGTCGGTGATCTTGGGCTCGTCGTCGTCGGCGCCGTTGAGGGCCGGCGCGTCGTCGTCGGTGGTCGGGCGGAGCTTGGCCGCGGGCACCTCGCCGGTCTCGCGCACCTCCTCCTCGATCTGCCGGGCCCGCAGCTCGCGCACGGCCAGGAACTCCAGCACGCGGTCCTTCACGTCCTGCAGCCCGTAATGGTCATCGTCCAGGATGCTGCTGGCGCGCTTGAGATCCAGCTGGTCGTCGGACCGCGTGTTCCACGGCAGCTCGGCGATCCACTCCAGGTACGTGCGGATCACCTGCGCCTCCATGGACTCCCGCCCCGAGCGCTCCAACCGCCCCAGCTCGCGCTCCACCTCGGCGCGCGCGTCCTTGGGCAGCTCCAGCTTGCTCAGCTTCTCGCGCAGGTCGGTGATCTCCTTGCTCTGATCCTCCTCGCCAAGCTCCTTCTGGATGGCCTTGAGCTGCTCGCGCAGGTACATCTCGCGCTGGCGCTCGCCCAGCTCCTCCTGCACCTGGCTCTTGATGTCCTCCTGCGCCTCCAGCAGCCCCACCTGCCGCTGCACGTGCACCAGCACGCGCCGCAGCCGCTCCTCCACGCTGAGCGTCTCCAGCAGCCCCTGCTTCTCGGGCACCGAGAGATCGATGTAGCCGGCCACCAGGTCGGCAAAGCGCCCCGGCTCGGTGACCGAGTCCAGCACCTGGTGCACCACCTCCTCGGGCAGCCCCCGCCGCTCGCCGAGCTCACCCGCCCGCTCGCGCGTCTCCTTGTGGAGCGCCTCGAAGGCGGGGTCGTGCTCGTCGATCGGGCTCATCTCTTCCGCCGGCAGGGTGACCGCGGTGAGGTAGCCATCGGTGGTGGAATACTGGAGCGCGGTGGCGCGCTGCTCGCCCTGCAGCAGCAGCTGCACGCCGCCCAGTCCGCGCTGGATCTGCCCGATGCGGGCGATGACGCCCATGGAGTAGAGGATGTCGGGCGTGGGCTCCTCGGCGTTGTCGCGCTGGGCCACCGCGAACACCAGCCGGTCGCCCTTGAGCGCGGCCTCGATGGCGCGCAGCGTGGCCGGGCGGCCGGCGGAGATGGGCGCGGTGAGGCCGGGAAAGATCACCGTCCCCCGCAGAGGGAGGACCGGGAGTAGTTGGCGTTGGGCCATGAAGTCGAACCTGTGTCTGGAGGCGGTCGGTGCGACGAACCCTGGAGGGCTCGCACGATACATTCCACGGGGCCACCGGACCGCGGGGACGGGCCGAGCGGCGAGTCGTCGCCGACGGCGGCCGTGGAGTCTGCCCCTCTCCTGTGCCGGTTTCGCACCACGCTCAACCCGCCAGGTCGGCGGGAAGTTGCAACTTCCGACCGCCGTCCTGACGTAGGGAATGCCGGAACGACGGTGAGCCCGCGACCGGCATCCGGCTCGGCCGCCGCGTCAGCGTGTCCCACGGATCCGCCTTCCGGAACGCAGGCTCAGGCTCGTCGTCCTTTTCAAGGCAGTTGGCGGATGCTACACTAATGATTCCACTCCCCGTGACCAGGACGTTCCGCGTGGCCGATCCAGTTTCCTCTACCGTCGACGCCGAGCTGCGTCAGCGTGTCGAGCGCGTGCTGGCCGGACATTACGAGCTCGATTGCGAGATTGGCCGTGGTGGCATGGGGATCGTCTACCGTGCCCTCGACGTGCGCCTGCGCCGTCAGGTGGCCGTGAAGCTCCTGCCGCCGGAGCTGGCCTATCGCCCCGAGATCCGCACGCGCTTCCTGCGCGAGGCGGAGACCTCCGCCCAACTGGCCCACCCGAACATCGTCCCGATCTACACCGTGGACGAGCGCGAGGGGCTGGTGTTCTTCATCATGGGCTACGTGGAGGGCGGAAATCTGGCCCACCGGCTCAATGACGAGGGCACGCTCCCGGTCCACGACGTCCGCCAGATCATCCGCGAGGTGGCCGAGGCGCTCGCATACGCCCACGCGCGCAACGTGGTGCACCGCGACATCAAGCCGGACAACATCCTGCTCGACGCGACCAGCGGCCGCGCCATGGTCACGGATTTCGGCATCGCCCGCGCCGTGACCGAGGGCGCCGACTCGCGCCTCACGGCCACCGGCATGGCGCTGGGCACGCCGGCGTTCATGAGCCCCGAGCAGGCGGCCGGCGAGCGGGAGGTGGACGGCCGCAGCGATCTCTACTCGCTGGGCATCGTGGCGTACCAGATGCTCGTGGGCGAGCCGCCGTTCGTGGCCAACAGCACGCCGGCGCTCCTCGTGAAGCACCTCTCCGAGCGCCCGCGCCCGGTGAGCGAGCGACGCGCCGACGTGCCCGAGGACCTCGCGTCCACGGTGATGCGCCTGCTGGAGAAGGATCCGGCCGATCGCTTCGCCACCGCCGACGATCTCGTCCGCGCGCTCGACGATCGCACGGTCTCCGTGGCGCCGATGGGCCTCGTGTCGTCGCGCACCGGCGCCTCGGCCCGGTCGCCGGTGCCGGAGGCGCCGTACCAGGAAGCCGCCCTCACCGGCCCCACGGCCGAGGAGCTGCGGCGCTGGGAGGCCCCGCCCGTGGTGACGTTCCGCCGCAAGATGGCGCCGTACGTGGCCGTCAACGTCGGCATCATCGTCATGGCCATCCTCGGTATCGCCAGCCTCACCGAGGTCACCGCCATCTGGACCGTCCTCATGGCGTACTGGTACGCCAAGCTGTGGACGGACGGCTACGACTGGCGTGACGTGTTCAAGCAGAAGCGCGATCGCCTCATCTTCGACGTGGCGGCCGAGACGATCGACGAGGCGCGCGCGATGTTCGATCACGACAAGCGCGCGCAGGTGCGCGAGCGCCGCCGCCGGATCGAGAGCTCCACGTCCGCGCAGCCGGTGGCCGCGCTGGAATCGGGCGAGCACGCCGACACGGTGCGGCAGGCCATGGTGGAGCGCGACGCGATCGTGCGCCTGGTGGCCGCCATCCCCAAGCGGGAGCGCGCCCAGATACCGGACGTCGTGGCCTCGGCCGACGCGCTCGCCAGCCGTGTGCGGGAGCTGGCCACCTCGCTGGATCAGTCACCGTCCGACCCGGCGATTGGTGCGAGCGCCGTGATCGAGCGGGAGATCACCGCGCTCGAGGCGCAGGCCAACCCGCTGGACCGGGTGGCCAGCGAGGAGCGGGTGCGCCGTCTGGCGTACCTCAAGCGGCAGCGCCGCGCCGCCGCCGAGGCCGGCCAGCGCCGCGAGCGTGACACGGCGCGGCTGGAGAGCTGCCTGGCCGCGCTCAGGAACATGCGCCTCGATCTGGTGCGGCTCTCCACGGGACGGCAGAGCTACCAGAACGTGACGCTGCTCGCGGAGCGCGCGATGTCGCTGGCCCACGACGTGGATGGCATCATGCTGGCGGCCGATGAGGTGAACCAGCGGTCGTACCAGCGCGCCGGCCGCCAGGCCGCCGACGGCGTGTGACCGACCTGATGCGCGACCGCGTGGTGGCCGCGGTCGGCGATCGGTACGACGTGCAGGCGGAGCTCGGCCGCGGCGGCACCGCCGTGGTCTACCGCGCCCTGGACGTTCGTCTGCGCCGATCGGTGGCCATCAAGGTGCTGCCCCCCGAGCTCGCCTACCGCGACGACGTGCGCGCGCGCTTCCTGCGCGAGGCGCAGACCGCCGCGCAGCTCGCGCACCCGCACATCGTGCCCATCTACACGGTGGACGAGGCCGACGGCCTGGTCTTCTTCGTCATGGGACTGGTGGAAGGGGAGAGCCTGGGCGCGCGGCTGCTCCGCGAGCCCAGGCCGCCCGTCGCGTTCGTCACGCGCGTGCTCGCCGAGGCGGCCGACGCCCTCGCCTTCGCGCACCGGCGCGGCGTGGTGCATCGCGACATCAAGCCGGACAACATCCTGCTCGATCGCGATACGCAGCGCGCCATCGTCACCGATTTCGGCATCGCTCGCGCGCTGGAAGAAGGCGCCCGCCTCACGCTCACCGGCATCGCCGTGGGTACGCCGGCATTCATGAGCCCCGAGCAGGCGCTGGGCGAGCGCGACGTGGACGGCCGCAGCGACATCTACGCGTTGGGCGTGCTGGGTTACCTGATGCTCGCTGGCGAGCTCCCCTTCAGGGCGACCAACACGCCCGCGATGCTCATGAAGCACATCAGCGAGCCACCTCCGTCGCTCGCC